>JAENWG010000051.1 GCA_016650175.1 Peptostreptococcaceae bacterium
ATGCCTTCGCGATTTAAGTGCCTATTTGGATTGGAAAACTTATCAGACCTAATTACATGGAAAGATTTATTAACCAGTAATCCTAATGCCAACGTTTACAAAGTGTCTTTTGAGTCAACACCAGTTAAGCTTGATGCTAATCTCTTACGCGGAATCCCTATAGATCCTCCTGATATTAAAGTTGCTACCATTAACTCCTTTAATTGTCTTTACCAGTATTGGACGGGGACTCCTTCAGATAATCCCGTATGGGAATTACTGCTTCCTCTTCCGGTTAAAGTAATAGAAAAGGTTGACAATTCAGTAATCAGCAACTTGTTTATTTAATTCTTTTCCAAGTTTTAGCTATTTCTATCCATTCTCCGTCAAGGTCCGGAGGTTTCTTACTAATTAGAATGCTCCCTACTGGATGCATAATTTCATTTAGTTTTTTCTCATCATTCAATAAATAATCAAAACTGTATCTATTATCGTTTTGAAACTCAGTTGTCGTTTTGGGTTCTTTTTCTATCATTGTTAACTTCCTTTCATTACTTAATGTAATAAATAACCCTTTTTATGTAATATCTTTTCTCTACTCTCCTAGTTATTGGTCTTATAATTGAATTAGTTGTAAATTCATAAGAAAGGAGCACACAATGGCAAAGACTGGTGAAAAACCTGGCAAAGGAACTTTTAAATGTACCAACTGTGGTCAACTAGTAGTTTTAGATGATGATACTGATACAATGCCCCCTTGCCCTAAATGCGGTGGAACTGAATTTATAAAAATCAAATAGCCACCTTAAGAGTCGTTCACAGCGGCTCTTAAATTTCTAATGCCTTTTTGCTAAAACAAAGTTGCTTTCCAAACAATGATATTTGCATCCATGATGCTACATACTTCTTATCGTTTGATCTGTACTTTGTTAAGTGATGCTTCACTAATTTAGTTAGATGATTTTTCATCTTCGTACCTCCTTTCACTTATCTTTATTTTTGTGTTATAATCTCCTTTAGAAAGGATGTGATTATATGAAGTTCGTTGAGTTTATTAACAAAGAAAATATAACTTTAGCTATTGCTATTTTAAGTCTTGCCGGCTCGCTATCTTCTTGGATGTATAATTTACATAGACAAAAGAAATCATTTGAAGTAAATATACTCAGTAAAACATTCACTAATAAATCTCTGATTTTATATTTAGCCTTCATAAACAAATCTGCTTTACCACTTTCAATTACTCGTGTCACAGTATGCTTTGATACTCTACAAGTTGATTCAAATAATTTTAAGAATTTAATTCATAGGTCGAAAACATCTAGTAGTAATACTGAGAACTTTAATTATTCGCTAGAATTACCTATACACCTACCACCTCTTGATGGCATCTCAGGGCATCTAGTATTTCAACCAATTGAAACTATTACCTCTTCTGATATTAAAAATATCAAGCTTGTTATTTATACCAACAGAGGAAAGCCTGTCACATTGAAAAAGTCCCTCCCCGATAAAGATGCTTTTAATGAGCTAAAGAATTCAACATTTTAATCTTTTTTGCTCCTTTCACTTTTCCTCTATCCCAGTACTCTATAATTCATTAAATGATCTGCTATATCTCCTACAAACCACTTCTTCTTTGTACCTTCTTTTTTGTATTGCATTCCTCTTACAAATGTTTTTAGATTCTCATTACTTCTATCTTCACCTCTATAGTCTGCTATCTCCTGCAAAGTAAGGTAACCTTTGCGAGGATATTTTCTTTCTAAGTCTTTTATTATTTCTAGTTTTGTCATAGTTACCTCCTTTTTAAAATCAAAAGCTTACTTTAAGTTAACCGCCACCTCAAAAAAAATTATATGGCTATATTCTCTACATTGATATTGCAGATGCGACAAAACATTTCTAATTGCGCTAATTTAGGTTTAACTTTCCCTTTTTCCCAACTCAATACAGTTGTTTTACTTAATTGCATTGCTTTTGCTATGTCTGATTGAGTCAATCCTGCATTTACTCTAGCTGCTGCCATTGTTATTTTTAATTCGTTGTTGTTCATTTTGCACCTCCTTTTTTTAAATTATAATCTAACTTTAAGTTAATGTCAATACTTAAAGTTAACTTTTTTACAATATAGTATTGACTAAATGTTAATATGCTACTATAATTGCTGTATTAGGGAGGTGTATTATGAACGAAATAAATTTTAATAAGCTGTTCTCTGAAAATTTAAACTATTATCTAAAGTTGAGAAATAAAAACCAATCAGAATTGGCTCGTGCTATAGGCGTTTCTACAGCTACAACAACCAATTGGTGTTCTGGCAAAAAGAATCCCCGAATGGATAAGGTGGATAAAATATGCGACTTTCTAAATATTCGACGTTCTGATTTAATTACATCAGATACTAACTACGAGAAGACCCCTTCTAAAGGTGTTCGCATACCAGTGTTAGGTCGAGTAGTTGCTGGTGTACCAGTTGAAGCAATTGAAGATATAATTGATTACGAAGAAATTACGCCTGATTTAGCTAGCCAAGGTGAGTTCTTTGCGTTACAAATCAAAGGTGATTCTATGTCGCCCAGAATGCAAGATGGTGATGTTGTTATAATTAAGCAACAGTCTGATATAGAATGTGGTGATATTGCAGTCGTTCTTGTAAACGGACACGATGCCACTATAAAGAAAGTAAAAAAATATGAGGATGGCAGCTTATCGTTGATACCTACTAACCCAACTTTTCAACCCTTGTTTTTTTCTATGAATGAAGTTGTCAATGAACCAGTCACTATTGTAGGAAGGGTTGTAGAACTTAGAGCTAAATTTTAGAAGATGTAAAAGTTAGAAAATAAAAAATTCAATAAAACCATTTACAACTCTTTGGGAATGTGATATTATGTATTTACAAAATTTAATGACTGGCTGAATTTCAGCCTACCAAAAGAGTCTACGGCATTGCCGAGGCTCTTTTGTGCTTTTATGGGAGATTAAAAACATGGAAAACATGGAAAACAAAGAATTTACTACATTTGAAGAACAAATAAAAATTCTCAAAATAAGAGAACTGAAATTCGGTTCAGAAGAAACTGCTATAAACGCATTAAAGCGTTATGGGTATTACAGTGTAATAAATGGCTATAAAGACCCTTATGTTGAAATTGTAGACGGTGAAGAACAATATAAGGACGGAGTCACTTTCGAGCAACTTTTTTCTCTATATTCTCTTGATAGAGATATTCGTAATACTATAATGAAAACAATGTTGGAAGTAGAGGATAATCTCAAATCCGCCACAGCTCACGTAATAGCTGAAGACTTTACTTCTAATACAAATGTTTATCTAGCTCGAGAAAATTACAGACCAGGCAGAAAACGTAAGGATAAATATCAAATAGATGAATTGCTTAATAAATTCAATAAAATTCTAACTGATAGCACCGATCCCGTTAAATACTACCAAGAAAACTACAACAATGTTCCTCCGTGGATATTGTTCAAACAAGCAAGTTTTGGTAATATGGTTAACTTTATCAAATTACAAAGAGGTCCTCAGAAGAATAAAATAATTTCATTATTATACAATATACCTGTGGAAATCATCGAACAATACAGTGATTTAAAAGATTTCTTTATGGATACTTTGTTTGTTTGTTTAGATTATAGAAACAGAGCTGCACACGGAGGAAGAATGTACAACTTTAAATCCAAACCAACGTTCCGTTATCAAAAATTCTTTCACCCAAGTTTGAACATTACACCAGAAGACTATCGAAAAGGATCTGGTAGAACAGGTATTCCTATTTTGTTAAAAGCCTTAAATTTATGGGATAATGAACATTTATCAATAATTTCTACTACAGGTATTGAATTTTACTGTAAGGAACATTGTAAAAATTATCAAAGTGACATGGAATTCTTAATGGATTTTCTTTTTATTAATAAAGATTCGGATAATTCCCCAGCTACTTATTAATTCAATTTTATCAAACACCATTATAAAGGAGATTAGTTATGAGTAATTCAAAAGAAAAACCACTAACTAGAACTTTTACTTTCGATGGGAAACGTTATTATGTACGAGGAAACTCAGAAGCAGATTGCGCTGTAAAAAAAGCAATGAAGCTTCGTGATTTGGAAGAAGGCAAAGTAATTATCTCAAATAAAACTACTGTAAATGATTGGGCTAAGTTTTGTTTTGATACATATAAAAATAACCTTGAGGGAAGATCTAGAAGAGACTGGTGGAACCGATTAGAGAAAAACGTATTGCGCGAAATAGGAACAATGCAGCTTAAACACGTTAAGCCTCTTCATTGTCAACATGTAATGAATAACTTGCAAGGCAAATCTAAAACACACATAAATAAAATCTATCAATCTATGAACTTTATTTTTGACAAGGCTCTTGGTGATGATCTAATTTTTAAAAACCCTGTCACTAGGGTTGAGCGCCCCGAAGGCACCGTATCAACTCACAGAGCTATAACCTCTTCTGAGCGCAAACAGATACTTCAACTATGCAAAACACATAGGGCTAATATATGGATTAAATTAATGCTATACTGCGGACTAAGGCCATATGAAACTTCATTGATCCAAGGACTTGATGTTAAAGACATCAACGTAACAGTTAAGTACGATAATTTCACCGATTGGCTTAATGAATATATCAGTTCAGATAGATATATCGATGCACCTTTAAGCGATTTAATGCGAACTTTCGAAAATGAGAAAGATATCGAATCATCTAAGGTAATTCACACTTTACATATCCGAGGTACTAAAACAAAAAACGCTGACCGTATAGTGCCTATACCTGATTACTTATATAGCGAGCTTCCTAAAATAGGCCCATTTGAATACCTGTGCACAGATAGCAACGGAAAGCAATTAACCGAATACACTTATCACAACTTATGGGATGGATTTAAACTTAAATTAGCCAAACAGATGGGAGGCAATATTATCAAAAGTAAAGTTATAGGTATTAATCCGATTGCTTCTGATTTAACTCCATATTGCTTCAGACATACCTACTGTACCGATTTACAAGCAGCCGGTGTTCCTATTAATGTAGCTAGGGAACTCATGGGCCACTCGACTATTGAACTAACATCCAGAATATATACCCATTGGTCAGAGGTTTCTTTCATTTCAGCAGCCAACCAAATCAGTTCTTTTCAAAGAGGTGCAACACTAAGTGCAACACTGCAACACCCTAAAACACCCCAAAACACTCCATATGGCAAAAAACGAGCTTAATAAATCTACATTCTAAAAGCCTTGCAAACACTGCATTTATCAGTACTTACAAGGCTTTTTTATTGTCGGATAATGATAAACTCAAATTCTAGGCGAACAACTTATAAAGTCGCTCTCTATTAGTTTGCTCATATATTATCTTATTGAATCTACATAGCTACAAGCTGCAACCGCCGCTACTGATCCATCAGCTGCTGCTGTAGTAAGTTGCCTTACATCTTTAGTTCTGCAGTCTCCTGCTACAAATATTCCCGGTTTAGACGTCTTACAGTTTTCTCCATTATCAAAGAATCCAGATCTATCTGTTTCTATCATTTCGTCAAACGGCTTACTGTCAGGAATTTGCCCGATAGCCACAAACAATCCAGAAATGTTTAATTCGCTGTCTTGGCCAGTTACTTTATCATGAAGAGTTAATCCACTAATTGCATATTCTCCATGAATTTTACTTACAGTTTTATTCATAGCAAATTCTACATTAGGTTTGCTTCTAAGAACTGCTTCAAGATGCTCTTCTCCTCTGAATTGATCTCTTCTATGAATTATTGTAACCTTTTTACATGTATCAGATAAAAATATAGCATCTTCTAACGCTGTATTTCCTCCTCCGTATACTGCAACTTCTGCATCTTTAAAGAACGCTCCATCGCAAACTGCACAAAATGAGATTCCACTTCCTATTAAGCTTTCTTCTCTTTCTACTCCCATTCTTCTATGTTTAAGTCCTGTTGCTAGAATAAGTGCTTTGGCATGATATTCTTTACTTGTACCTTTAAGCACTATGTCGCCTTCTTTGTAATCCATATCAAGAATTTCATCAAGTTCAATTTTAGCCCCAAAACTTTCGGCTTGTTCTTGCAACTTCATCGAATATTCAACACCACTCAGCCCTTGTGCCGCAGGAAAATTATCTATTTGATGCGTATATGTGATTTGACCTCCTATAATTGCTTTTTCAATAATTAAAGTCTTTTTATTAGCTCTAGCAGCGTACATTCCTGCTGTTAATCCGGCAGTTCCACCACCTATTATTACTACATCGTATTCATTGCCCATATTGTTTTCCTCCTTATCATAACTTTATTATACCCCAATTTATTGATTTCTAATCATAAAATTGAGATAAAAATAGCCGGTTATAAAACCGGCTACGTTAGTATTAATTTAATTCTTTGATATACTGCTTAACATTTGAAGCATTTACTATTTTTTTCATTTTATCTCCATCAATTACGAGCAATGTAGGCGCCTGCATTACGCCATATTGTCTAGCCATTTCAGGATAATCTTCTACATTCATTTCAATATAATCAATGCCTGAATTAGCTAAATCTATCTTAGCTACATTACAGTTTGGACATGTTACTGTAGTAAAAAGTAAATGTTTAATATCTGAGGAAACATTTTCTTCCTTCTTCTTTTCTGTAATTTCTTCTATGTTAGCTTTGCTTACAAACGAGCCTTTACAGTAATAGTCTTTTGCTGAATACTCTTTACGATCTTCATATTCTTGCGTTTTACCATCATTCCAGTTTTGAACCGGTCTATAGTATCCTGTAATTCTACTATACACTTCTGTATCATTTCCACATTCTGGACATTTGAACTCTTCACCATTAATATATCCGTGGTCAGGGCATATTGAATAAGTTGGAGACAATGTGTAATATGGTAATTTATGATTTTCTGCGATTTTTCTCACTAGATTCGCTGCTGCTTTCCAATCAGGAAGTTTTTCACCTAAGAATGCATGAAATACTGTTCCCGAAGTATATAACGTGTGAAGATCATCTTGCAGCGACAAAGCTTCAAACACATCATCAGTTGCTCCAACAGGTAAATTCGAACTGTTAGTATAGTAAGGTGTACCGTTATCCTTTGCCGCTGTTATAATATCTGGATAATCCTTAATATCGTGTTTAGCTAATCTAAATGCAGTTGATTCTGCCGGTGATGCTTCTAAATTGAATAATGCATCGTATTTTTCCTGGTAATCTTTAAGTCTTTCTCTCATATGAGTGAGGACTTCTATAGCAAATTGATGTGCTTTTTCATTTACTAAGCTGATTCCTATCCATTTTGCATTTAATGCTGCTTCATTCATTCCGACTAATCCTATCGTTGAAAAATGATTGTCAAAATTTCCTAAATATCTCTTAGTATATGGATATAGACCTTCAACCATCAACTTCGATATAATCTTTCTTTTAATATCTAACGATCTAGCAGAAACATCCATTAAGTGATCAAGTCTCTTATAGAAATCTTCTTCATTTTCAGCAAGATATGCTATTTTAGGCAGATTTATTGTAACAACGCCTACAGATCCTGTACTTTCGCCACTTCCAAAGAAACCTCCTGATTTCTTTCTAAGTTCTCTTAAATCAAGACGAAGTCTACAACACATACTACGAACATCACTTGGTTCCATATCACTATTTATGTAATTTGAAAAATATGGAGTACCATATTTAGCGGTCATCTCAAATAGCATTTTATTGTTTTCAGTTTCTGACCAATCAAATTCTTTTGTAATCGAATATGTTGGAATCGGGTATTGGAAACCTCTTCCTTCTGCGTCACCATCAATCATGACTTGTATGAAAGCTTTGTTAACAATGTCCATTTCCGCTTTACAATCACCATAAGTAAAATCTTGTTCTTTTCCTGAAACTATAGCTGGCATATTAGCCAAATCGTCAGGAACTGTCCAGTCTAACGTAACATTTGAGAATGGCGCCTGTGTTCCCCATCTACTAGGTGTGTTAACACCATATATGAATGATTGTATACACTGTTTAGTTTCTTTATATGATAAATTGTCTTTTTTTACAAACGGAGCAAGATAAGTATCGAATGAAGAAAATGCCTGAGCACCTGCCCATTCGTTTTGCATTATTCCTAAAAAGTTAACCATTTGGTTACATAAAGTTGACAAATGAGAAGCTGGTGAAGATGAAATCTTGCCCATTACTCCGCCTAAGCCTTCTGTTATTAACTGTTTAAGCGACCAACCTGCACAGTATCCTGTAAGCATAGATAAGTCATGTATGTGTAAATCAGCATTTTTATGCGCTTCTCCAATTTCTTCATCATAAATCTCAGAAAGCCAGTAATTCGCAGTAATCGCTCCTGAATTACTTAGAATAAGTCCTCCTACTGAATAAGAAACTGTAGAATTTTCTTTAACTCTCCAATCTGTTACTTTTACATATGAGTCTACTAACTCCTTATAATCAAGTATACTAGATTTCATGTTTCTTAATTTTTCTCTCTGTTTACGGTAAAGAATATATGCTTTAGCCACATCAGAATAACCTGTTTTTATTAATACTGATTCTACGCTATCTTGAATATCTTCGACCTCAACTTTGCCATCTTTAACTTTATTTTCATAATCAGCCGTAACCATTAAAGCAAGGGATTGAATAATATCTTTTGTATACTCTTTTTCCTTGGCTTCAAAAGCTTTTTCTATGGCATCACTAATCTTCGCCAGTTTGAATTCTGTTATCTTTCCATTTCTTTTTAATACTTGATACATAATAGTCCTCCTAACATTTTCTGTTACTCTAATAATACCATATATATTGTGGGTGTCAAGATTTATTCGCACCACATATTGTGTTATAAAGCTATTAAAAAGCACTTGTACCAATAGGTATAAGTGCTTATAAAAAAATTATAATTATCCTCTTAAATCTACCTCTTGTACATGTTGTTGTACTGCCTCTTTTGCTTCATCAAGCCAGTCCTTCGTTTGCCCTGTATAACCCTCTTTAATTGTTCTACCTGAGTCAATAAAGTTTTGAATGAAATATCGTTTTGAACCTTTAATCCATCTTCCTATACCATTCATATCTTCTATATTATGTAACTCTTTAGTTACCGTAGTTCTAAATTCGTAGTCCACCCTATCTTCCATTAACAGATTTATACTTTCATTTATCTTTTCCACTACATTATCTTTTATTAATTCCGGAATCCCTGCTGTAAGTGCATATTTTTCTTTCGAATTTTTAACATCCATTGCAACGTAGTCTAGAATTCCTGATTCAATTAGTTCAGACAATCTTTTAGGCAAACTTCCATTAGTATCCAATTTAACTTTAAAGCCCATGTTTTTTATTTCTTTAAGAAACGGCTCCAAATCACTTCTCAAAAGAGGCTCGCCTCCTGTTACACATATTCCATCTAAAAGCCCTTTTCTTTTATTTAAGAACTCAAATATTTCTTCATCTGTTATCTCTTCTGTTCTGTTCGGATGAAGCACCAAATCACTGTTATGGCAATACGGACACCTGAAATTGCATCCACTAAAAAACATAGTGGCTGCGGTGTATCCAGGATAGTCTAAAAGTGATAATTTTTGTAATCCATTTACTATCATATTAACTTCACTTTCCTTTTCATTAATTATTCAATAACAACATATTACCACAATGTATTTTCATTAACAACTTAAATGTGTTTGCCTTTTACACGCGGGAGTTTGACAGTTGCATAGAAGTAAAAGCATCTCAAAGCCAGTCATAGGCTTATTTTTTTGTCAAATTTTACCTTTTGTTCTTGCGTACCTTTTCGTACTGTGATATAATAGTAGTTAAGAGGTGATTATATTATGCG
>JAENWG010000008.1 GCA_016650175.1 Peptostreptococcaceae bacterium
GACCAGAGATTTGCCTAATGCTTCCTTCAGATTCTACCTCACGATAGACACCCTTGCCTTCGGCTATATGCTTATTGTTTCAACTACTTCCGCACTTGGGACTTTCACCCTTGAGATTATGCCCATGCTGGGCGAACATAAAAAGATCATTTGTACACTTTCATACAAATGACCTATCTATATATATTTTTGTTTATCTTTTTTTATATCAAGCCCCAATGCCTTAGCAGGCAAAATATGTTACCAAATCAAAATCTATTTTCTAATAAATCCACCATTAACAATTTTGGAATCATTTATAACAACTACAGCATTTTCCATGTTGGCTTTTATAATTTCTAACGCTTTGGAAATACGCTTACGTTTAATATGAAGGTACATAACATCACGGTCACCATCCTTGCCTTTTCCCTTAACCGACGTAACGGCAAAATTGTTTGCTCGTAGTTTTACCATAAGTTCTTGGCTGTCTTCGCTCTCAGGGACTATTAACTGAAGTGAACATAGACCGAAAGCTAGTTTATCTTCCATCCATGATCCTACATAATTACCGACAGCAAATGCTATTGCAAAAACGAATAGTCTAAGAATATCGTCCTGACAACCAACTAATACCGTACCGGTAATAAATAGCCATAGAAGCATTTCAAAAACAGCAATAATTGAGCCTTTTAATCGTTCTCCCCTATTTATCAATACAAGTCTTATTGTCGAAACTGAAACCTCAAAAATCTTACCAAAAAAAATAAAAACATAAATCCATATACTACTTGTTTGAAAAATATCCATTTTAAAATCTCTCCTATCTATCTCTGCTTGTTCTTAAAAAACTCCTCATTTTGCTACCAATACTTATCTCATATAGCATTCTTGGCACAAATATAAAGATTAGCGTCTGTAAACCACACATCAACTTTATACATGAGTTTCTTTGTCTAATTGGCGCTTTGTTTGTCGACCCATTCTAGCATAAAAAGCCTCTTTTTAATAGAGAAAAAACATGTTTTTTCTGTGCTAATATTATGGTTAATCGATGAATTAGTCACAAACCTAATTACATGGTACCTTTTTCTTTATCAAAGGGAATATTGAATAGACGGGAAGTCCCTAAAGTCTTCCCGTCTTAAGTGTTTTTGTTTAAAATCCACATATCATTTATTTATTTAAATGCTGCGTTTTATAAAGCTCAGCATAGACACCGTTTTTTTTCATTAGACATTCATGATTTCCATCTTCAATAATATCTCCGTTATCAAACACAAGGATTCTATCTGCATTTCTAACAGTAGATAATCTATGAGCAATAACAAAAGTGGTTCTACCAATTATTAAACTATCAAAAGTTTCTTGAATTTTAGCTTCAGTAACACTATCTAATGCAGAAGTTGCTTCATCTAAAATTAGGAATGGTGGATTTTTTAGGAATATACGTGCTATAGAAATACGCTGTTTCTGTCCACCAGAAAGCATTGCACCACGTTCTCCAACAAATGTATTAAACCCATCAGACATAGCAAGAATATCATCATAAATCTCAGCCTCTTTTGCTGCTATTGCCACTTCCTTAGAAGTAGCATCAGGTCTACCATATCTAATGTTTTCCAGAATGCTATCCGCAAAAAGGAATACTTCTTGGTCTACAACTCCAATGTTTTTATGCAAAGATTCTTGTGTAACACCACGTATATCTATGTGATCAAGTAAAATTTTCCCTTCATCAACATCATAGAATCTTGGAATCAATTTACATAGTGTTGATTTTCCTCCGCCTGATTGACCTACAACTGCAATTGTTTCTCCTGGTTCAACGTGAAGATAAATATTATGTAATACTTCTATTCCTTTTTTATATGAAAAACTAACATTTTCAATATCTAATTCGCCCTTTACTCTGGATAACTCTATCGCATCAGGAGCATCTTTCATTTCAGTTTCAGTACGCATCATATCTACAAAACGGACGAGCCCTGCTCCGCCTTTCGCAAACAGTTCTGCGAAGTTTGACAGTTTTCTAATCGGGGTTATAAAAGTAGCAATATATAGGCTGAAAGTGATTAAATCAATTTGATTCATCTCTCCCTTCATAATCAATATACCACCCACTAAAATAACTGTTGCTGGCAAAATACAAAGGAAAAATTCCATTGTAGCAACGAAATGTCCCATAGCCCTATAAAATGCGGTTTTAGATGTTTTGAAAGCATCATTTGATTCGCTAAACTTATCAAATTCTGAATCCTCGTTTGCAAACGCTTTAGCTGTTTTCATACCCGAAAGTCCTGATTCAATATTTACATTTATAGAAGCTGTTTTTTCTTTCACTTCCAAAGAGGCTTTTGCCATTTCGGAACGTCTAAACCATATAACTATTAAAAATATAGGCAAGATTAACGCAATAACCAAAGTTAGTTTCCATTGAATAGTAAATAAGATGCCTAGTGATCCTATTATTGTCAGTGTAGATATAAAGACATCTTCCGGGCCATGATGAGCAAGCTCAGTTATATCAAATAAATCTGCTGTTAATCTACTCATTAGTTGACCTGTACGATTTTTATCAAAGTATCCATAAGACAATTCCTGCATATGCTGAAATAAATCGCTTCTAATATCCGCTTCTACTAATACACCAAACGCGTGTCCATAGTAGGTTATTATATAGTAAAAAAAGGCTCTTAATGTATAGGCGCCTAGCATAATTGCCATGATAATTATAAAAGTTTTATACGCATTAACCGGTAGTAGCTCATATAGTGAGTAACGCGTTATTGCTGGAAATGATAAGTCAATAACTGCAATTAAGAATGCACATGTCATATCTAATATGAATAAATTTTTGTGTGGTTTAAAATATGAGAAGAATATTGAAACCAAAGATCTTTTTTTAAATTCTTGTGTATCCATTTTCGGTATTTTCCTTTCTTTTGTAAGGCTTTATTCACCTTATAATATCACATATTTATTGAAACGGTCAAAACTTTTGCTCAATTTGTTCGGAAAATAAAAAAGCACGCCCAGCGTGCTCTATTGACCTCGATTTGACTATCCTGTTTTTCTAATTTTTGTTTTCATAAAGTAATAATCTTAATATTTAAATCAAATTATAAGTCCTTTATCTTTCCTGTTAATCTTAGTAATCCATCTAATATTGTTATCGGATTTGGCGGACATCCTGGAACCCATAAATCAACGGGGAATATTCCTTCAACTCCAGCCTCTGTTTCGGGATTTAAAGCAAATAAACCGCCTGACAACGCACATGTACCAACTGCTATGACAATTTTATCCTCAGGAATGGCATCATAAGTTTTCTTAAGAGCCAATACCATGTTCTTCGTAACTGGCCCTATTATCAGCAAGCCATCTGCATGCCTAGGTGATGCTACATATTCTATGCCGAATCGTCCCAAATCCCAACCTATCGTACCAAGCACGTTAACATCTGCTTCGCATGCATTGCAACCACCTGCACTAACTACTCTTAGCTTCAGTGATCTTCCAAACATTTTTTTAAGTTCCGTTCTCATTTCTGCAACTGTCTTAAATTCTTCATCTGTAGATACTATTAAGTCTTCTCGTCGACTTGTAGACATGCTAAACTCATCTGAGAAGTGTATAGCTTTTGACTCACATACATTTTCGCACTCTCCACAAAACACACATTTACCAAGGTCCAACTTTAATTGAGGTTCTTTGCTTATAGCTCCAGTTGGACATATTTCGACACATGCATTACAATCTTTTTTGCATAAGACTTGATTAACAATAGGACGTCCACAATAATGTTCTGTCATCTTTGGTCGTTCTCCTGCAGGAAACTTGATTGTTTTATATCCTTGCTTCATACGTGTTGTAATTTCTTTTAGCATTTTGTGGCTCCTTTCTATAAATCATGTCCGCAATAAGATAAATTAAAGCTTTTGTTGCAAATAGGGAAATCAGATATTTCCTCATTTCGAAGAGCGACAGCTACGCCCATCCAATTATGAAAGGATGGATCCACTATTTTATATCGTTCAAATTTACCTTCATTGTCAGTTATAGCAACATGGCAAATTTCACCACGCCAGCCTTCATTGACAGTTACGATAAAACTATTGGCTTTTATTGAATCTGAAGAGACTATTTGCGATGCTTTATTTGGTGCATTCTTTAGTAACTCTCCTAATGCTTTCTTAATAAACTCAACGGAGGTCTTAATTTCAAGTCCTCTAACATAAGCTCTGGCATATACGTCGCCACTTTCTGCTGTTCTAATTGATATTGGCATTTTCTTATACACTCCAGAAGGCATCGTTGTTCGTATATCTCTGCCTAGGCCTGTAGCTCTTGCTGCAACACCGACTAATCCAAGTTCCTCTCCTTGCTTCCTTGACAAAATACCAGCTTCTTCAAATCTAGCAAGCACGGACTGATTGTCCCAAAGTAATGAAATTGCGTCTTCAGTTTCTTTTTCCAAAAGCTTAATTTTATTAAGCATAACTACTATTTGATCCTTAGTTAGATCATAAGACGTGCCTCCCGGGATTAGAAAGTTTCTACCAAATCTATTTCCTGTTATTAATGCAGTCAGATTTAACCATTCGCCTCTGATTCTCCCACAAAAGCTAGCCGTAGGTAAATAACCTATATCATTCGCAAGTGAACCTAAGTCACCTACATGATTGGCCATTCTTTCTAGTTCAAGGGCAATGCCACGAAGCACTTTGCTTCGTTCTGATATTTCAGTACTCATAAGGCCCTCTATATTTTGACAATACGTGAGGCAATGTCCTATGGTCGTATCACCCGCTAGCACGTCCATATAATGACGTGTCTTCTTATCGGGTCTACCGATAAGTGCCTTTTCAATTCCCCTGTGCTGATATCCTAATGCAATCTCAAGGTGCAAAACTTCTTCTCCTTGACACTGAAATCTAAAATGACCTGGTTCAATAACCCCTGCATGAACAGGGCCTACAGCCACTTCATGTACCTGATCGCCTTCAATCTTGAAATAATCCCCTACACCTGGAAGTATGGCTTCTTCTTCTTTTCTGTTCCACGCATCTTGATCGGTCCATGAATGATGGTAACGAACTGGCTTTAGCCACGGGTGTCCTACAGGTATACAACCATATTGTTCTGCAATCTCACGCTCAAAAAGTTGTAACTGAGGGCAAACAGTTGCTAAGCTCGTGAATTTGTCACTATTAATCTTTGTTTGAGTCACCATAAACTGTTGATTTTCATCATCTAACAGTACCGCATAAAGCTTTAAAAATCCTTGTTCTTTTGACGAGCATGCAAAATATGATGAAACTCTTTTACCCTCTCCGATGGATTGTTTTATAGCCTCCATAAAAGCTTTTTCTTCCAATAAAGGAATTTTATTTAAATCAATGGGTTTCCCATTTTTTATATTAATGAAACTTTGATGACTGTGCATCTTTCATCCTCCTTAGAATGGTTTTTCCATAAATGAAACTGCTTCATTTATTAATTGCGTCAATGGTGTCGGAATAGCTATTCCTAGAATTAAAATCATCAATAAAAACAACACTAATGGCATAGTTGTCATAATACCCTCATGATAAGGTGTATCCATTGCATCTTCTGGTGCTTCTCCGTATACCACCTTTACAACAGTTATGCCCATACCCATAAATACTATTAACATAAACAAAATATAAAGGCTTCCAGCAACTAAATGGCCTGCTGTAAACGCATTTGTTAAAATCATAAATTCACTCACAAAAGGTGCAAAAGGCGGTGTACCTGTTATTGCCAGAAATCCTATTAAAAATAGTGTTCCTGATATCGGCAACCTTCTTATAGCTCCAGTTACCTGTCTTGTATTTTTACTCGCATAAGCTCTATGAATATTCCCTGAGGATAAAAACAGCATTCCTTTTGTCAAAGTACTAGCAATCACATGAAAGAATGTTGCAAACAAAGCTGTCGTTCCAACACTTAATCCTAGAATTAAGATACCCATATGCTCGACACTTGAATAGGCCAACATACGTTTAAAATCTCTTTGATTCATCATAAAGATACTAGCTGTCAACATTGAAAAAAGTCCAATGCCCATTAATATTTTTGATGTAAACTCTGTTTCTCCTGCAACATTACAAATCTGCCATATTCTAGTAATAGCCAAAAACGCACCACTTGTTACTCCACCCGATAATAGTGCACCAACAATACCTGGCGCTTCACCATATGCGTCTGGTTTCCATGTATGCATTGGAGCAAGCCCCATCTTAGTACCATATCCTATTAGTAAAAGAATAAATGCAGCTTGTAACCAACTTTTATTAAGAGTCGCACCATTTTCTAGTAGATAATAGAAATCCATAGAAGCATCTGCGCCTCCAACAAGTGACGAATATGCTAAGAAAAAGGTTCCCAGTAGTGCCAAAGCGATGCCCACCGATCCAACTATTAAGTACTTCCAAGTTGCTTCAATGCTTTTCTTGGATTTATTAAAATAAATTAGCGGTGCTGTTATCAAAGTAGTCCCTTCAATTGAAATCCACATTACCCCAAGGTTATGTGACCAACATACCATGCTAAAAATTCCGATAAAAGCTGCTAAACATGCCACAAATATTTTATTCTGTCTTTCTTGGCGATATTGCAAATATCCTGCTGCGTAAAAGGAACAGATTAAATATAGAAGGCTTACATTAAACAATATAATTTTGCCAACAGGATCCAATATTAACCAACTGTTTACATAGCATTGCTCTGGATCAAATAAAAGCCAAAGAGTTAAACAAAAATGAAATACTCCAGCGATAGGAACTAACCAAGGCCTGATACGATTCGATTGAACAACTAGGGCAATCAATGCCAACGCTATTGGAATAATGACTTGAAAATAGACCATATTTTACTCCTTCAAAGTAGTTAATCGTCGAGTATCTAATGACGAAAATGCATTATTAATGTGATTAGTAATGATTGTGATAATAAAAATACTTACGAATAAATCAAGCAACATACCCATTTCAACGATTAGCGGTATGGCTTCAATAAGCAATAAACTAAATATATATATTCCATTTTCCAAAACCAAGTATCCCATAACTTGGGATATGGCTTTGTACCTAGTCACAAGTAGGATAAACCCTACAAGGATTGTTGTTATAGCTGCTGGAATAATCATGTTCACATAATTGCCATTGCCAGCAGTAATCTGATTAGTCAATAAAAAAACACTACCTGTAATTACTGCGCCAAGAATACTCGATGGTACAAACCCTATAGTAGGTTCAACTTCCCTTTTAATACGTATATTTTTCATAGCATGTATCATAACCATCGGTATGACAACACCTTTTATTGATATTGCAGTAAGTGAGGCAATTAATTGTGGAATAGATAATCCTTCGTTTAATACCAACGGAAGAATACCTAATAAAATACCTTGAAGTGCAATAATTCGAATGACAGACAAAATGCTTCTACTCCCAAGTGCTAAAAGATTAAGAGCAAGAATCATAACTAAAAGACTATTAAATATATTGATCATAACTTCACCTCACGAATATTATAAGTGCTGAACCGCATAGTAAAAATGCGGAAAATAACAAAACGGTTACTCTAGACATTCTGAGTCTTGCCATGATTGATTCAACAATACCAACACCAACAGCAATAAGTATAATTCCAATTAAAAACCCAACCCAGGATAGTCCTCCATCGCTCGTAAAAGTCGGTAATATAATTGTGCAAAGAAATGAGCTCAGAATAAAGAATTTAACATTAGCTGCATATTGTATTAGACCTAAAAGTGGTCCGCTATGATCAAGCACCATAACTTCATGAATCATCGTCAACTCTAAATGAGTATTAGGGTCATCAACTGGCATTCGACTATTTTCTGCTAACAATATTATAGCTAATCCTATAATTACCATAACAATAGGTGCAAATCCATTTTGATTTATAATTCCATACAAGTTTCTCTGTAGCATAACTGTAAGGGACATCGAACCTGATAACTTAACAAAGACTAAAAAAGCAAAGAACAATCCTGGTTCTGTAATCGCTGAAAAAGTCATTTCTCTAGCAGCACCCATACCTTCAAATGCTGATCCCGTATCCATTGCTGCTATCGTTGTGAAAAATCTTGCCAATCCAAATAAGTAAGCAAATAATATAAAGTCACCAGTAAAAGAAATGACCGCTTGAGATTGTCCTAGAGGCATTAAAAGCCCGGCAACCATTACTGATATAAATGTTACGATAGGTCCAGCATAAAACACCCAAGTTGTTGTTCCGCTAATGACCATTTTTTTCTTAAATAGGCGTATCAAGTCGTAATAAGGTTGCAATAATGGTGCTCCTTTACGTCCAGCTAAATATGCTTTTGTTTTATTAATGATACCAAACAATAATGGAGGCATCAAAATGTATATACTCATATGGATAATTAGATCAATCATCACTTTACAACCTTTCCTATATTTCTAAATAAATTTAGTATTCGACAAATTTTTTAATTTTAATTTTTAATAAAAGGTACAAACCATTCCTTATAAGGAACTAGCGTCGCCATTAGAATAAGTACAGCAATCAGTATATAAAGAATATAGTTCTGTGATGCTCCTTGTTGAAAGCGTCCAAACCATGAAGAAGCATTCTGTGTCCACCTAAATACTGGTTTTAAAAGTCTGTCTAAAACCAATTCATTGACATGACTTTCAAAGTTTACTCTATCTGGCATTACAGCATTAAGCTTTGTTCTATGGACTTTAGAATGTAATACCCAGTCGAACATGATGGCAAATCCATTGCCAAAAGATGCAGCTGTATACTGCATTCGACTGGTTGGTTTTGCATAACCACAATCCCATGTCAAAACTTCTTTTGGTTTCTTTGATCGAAACTTCATCCAAATATATAACCCTACAATACTTATTAGAAAGCCAAACGAAAAGGCACTATAAGTCTTAAGAGGTACTATGCTTAATAATATGTCTTGATGTATAACAGATTCTAAAACAAGGGTAACGTACTGTGGTAAAACGCCTATCGCAACACAAAGTACTGCTAATATACCCATTGGAATTAACATGATTTTAGGTGATTCATGAACGGGTTTAAGATCCTCGCTTCTCTGAGAACCAAGAAAAACTGCAGAGTACACTTTTACAAAGCAAGCAGCAGCTAGTGCCCCAATCATAGAAAGTACCGGAGCGACCATCGCAAGCCCAATAGCATTTGGATCCCCAAGAGCAATCGGTCTAATCAATCCTATATAAATAAACAGCTCACTAATAAATCCATTTAATGGTGGAATGCCACTAATAGCTACAGCGCCTATTAGGAAAAGCAGTGCAGTTGTTGGCATTTTTTTACCTATCCCACCCATAATATCAAGGTTTCTTTTACCCGTTGAATGAAGAACAGATCCTGCTCCAAAGAATAATAAGGATTTGAATAAACTATGGTTCCATACGTGAAGCAAACATCCTGCCATACCAAGCGCAATCCATTCTGGTTGATTATATGTTCTGCCAAGGTATGCAATTCCTAGTCCGATTAATATAATCCCTATATTCTCAACGCTATGATACGCAAGTAATTTTTTAATATCGTGTTGAGCGATTGCAAAAACAACACCCAAAAGACCACTGATTGCACCGATTGTTAAGATTATTCCTCCCCACAAAGAAGGTGGTGTCGGTAACAGTAAGCCTACTCGTATCAGTCCATAAATTCCCATCTTAAGCATAACTCCTGAGAGAATCGCGGAAACGTGACTTGGCGCACTAGCATGAGCACCCGGCAACCAAAAATGTAACGGCATCATTCCTGCCTTTAGTCCAAATCCAATGAGGGCAAGAAAAAACAATGCATTTAGCATGCCAGGTTGTAAAGCACCTTCAGCAATTGGCTGAAATACATATGATCCTGTCGCATAATGCCAAAGTGCAAAAAAGACAAACAACGTTAATGTGCTGATATGTGTAGCTAACAAATATACCAAACCACTCTTGCGGCATTCTTCTTCCTTATCTTCAGTCATAACAAGGACAAAAGCAGAAATAGCCATAAGCTCCCAGCCCATAAAAAACGAAAAGACATGTCTTCCAATAAGTAACAATCCCATTCCTGCTACAAGAAATCCCCAAAATAGTTGGAGTTTCTGGCTACTATCTCTATGTTCACTTGATTTCCAATAACCCATTCCATATAGTGCCCCTAGGCCACCTATTAAAAATACTGGAATTAAAAAAAAGGCGCTTAATCCATCTAACCCAATTAATGCCCCGCCAATGGTTGGCCAATAAAAAAGTTTCAACGTCGTCGCCTCTGAAAATATACCTATAGATGCCCCTATAAGGCCAAGTACTGAACTTATAATGACAATGGTGGTAGTTATGGCCTGTTCCCACTTAAATCCTTTTCCAAGCAGTATTCCAACTACACCGCTTAGGGTTATGCCAATAATTGCAACTATGATTAATTGAAGTGCCATGTTTGAGCCTTTCTATTGTAATTTTTTATATTCTTAAAATTCAAGACTAACCTTCAAGTATTCAGTTTTTCACTTCACTGAGATACTTAGTAAAGCATATAACCTGCTAGTTAATGTCAAATTCTCGTAAATTTACGCACGAGTTATTATTATACATTTTATTGAGTTTTATGTCAAGTATGATGTCGACCAATTATAGCTAATCCATACAAATTTCAACCTATCTAAGAAACGTTTTTTAAGTAAAAAATCACTTTACACATTATAATTCAAAAGAAAATTAACTTATTACATGTATTTAAAACTTTTAAAATTGACAAGGTTATTCTTAAACTATGGAATAATCCCAAATTGTAAAATTGTAAGTTTATACATTTTAACAAAATACTAAGCTATATTTACTTTTCTTTCACATAAAAAATCCCCTTATGATAAACAGTTTCTTCAACTGTCAGTCTCAAGGGGATTATATTATTTATTATTAATGCTATTTAGATCTTTTTTTCGGACTGTTATTTTTCTGAGCATTATAGCTACTACTTCTCTTGTGATTTGATTTGTTTTTTCCTGCTGAATATTTATGAGTTTGCACTTCTTTAATTTCATTAGGCATATCTACTAATGGGAATGGATGATCATCTACAACAGATATTTTTTTCGATATTAGTTTTTCAATATCTTTTAATAATCCTTTTTCTTCTTGATCACAAAATGCAATAGCGATTCCGCCAAGTCCTGCACGTCCAGTACGACCTATTCTATGAACATAGGTTTCTGAAACATCTGGTAAATCAAAATTGAATACATGAGATAATTCATTTACATCTATACCACGAGCCGCAATATCAGTGGCAACTAAGACCCTGGTTTTTTTATCTTTAAAGTTCTTTAAAACTAATTGTCTTTTGTTTTGTGATTTATTTCCATGAATTGCTTCCGCATGAATTCCATCTTTTTCTAATGCTTTTACTATTTTATCCGCTCCGTGCTTTGTTCTTGAGAATACCAAAGCGGAAACAACAGCTTTGTCATCTAACAAATGAGATAACAAACGTATTTTATTCTTTTTATTAACATAATAGACTGCTTGTTCTATTATATCAACTGGAGAAGATACAGGTGTTATTGCAACCTTAATTGGATCATTTAGTAAACGATCTGCTAAGTTTGAAATTTCAGTTGGCATAGTAGCAGAGAAAAACATCGTCTGCCTAACCTTTGGAATGAATTTAATGATTTTTTTTACATCCTGAATCATTCCCATATCAAGCATATAATCTGCTTCATCAAGTACAAAGTATTTTACATTATCCAAGCGAACATATCTTTGATTTATCAAATCAAGTAATCTACCTGGTGTTGCAACTAAAATGTCTACTCCAATACCCAGTTGTTTAGTCTGAGGGTTTTGGGATACTCCACCATATATAACTAGTGTTTTAAGATTTAAATTTCTTCCGTATGTTTTAAAACTATCTCCTATTTGAATAGCAAGTTCTCTTGTTGGAGCTAGAATCAATGCTTTAATTTGTTTTTTCCCTTTAACTTGTTTGTTTTCAGTTGAAAGACCTTGTAAAATCGGAACAGCAAAAGCTGCTGTCTTTCCAGTACCTGTTTGAGCACATCCTAATAAATCCTTACCTTCAAGTAATTTCGGAATAGCCATCTCCTGTATAGGTGTGGGTTCAGTATATCCTTCAGATTTTAAAGCCTTCTGAATGGGCTCAATTATGTTTAAATTTTTGAATTGCAATTATGTTTCTCCTTTTAATTTTTCTGTTGTTATTTTAGATAGTACTTTTTAATTTATTACTAATCAATATAACTGTTTTATGATTTTATTTAACTTATACGAGTTTATAAGCTTTTTTTAGATTGCACATTCTTCTTAATTATGCTTGTTTTTCTATCTAGCAACATAATCACCTCAACACGTATAGCATGTACAAATACATATGTTACTATACCACACTTCTACCTATATTGTATGTGGAAATACTTCACATGCAATTTCACACCATCAAAATAACAACAAAATTTGCATATTTAGTATTTAATTTCTAAGTAGTCCATTAATGTTTTTTAGAAAACACCAAAACCCAAAGTTTAACAAAGTAATTTTGTATACATCGGCTTTGTTTAATATTTATATTTTATTTACCACTTCCTCGATGAATATTCTGGCAATATTTGGCTCAAACTGGGTACCACAGCATCTTTTTATTTCTAAGATAGCCTCATCACTACTTAAAACGGTTCCATATGGTCTTTGATTTGTCCTTGCCGCATATGAATCAGCCACTCTTATGATTCTTGCTTCAATTTTTATTTCTTCACCTTTAAGACCCTGAGGATACCCTGTCCCATCCCAGTTCTCGTGATGTTCCAAAACATATTCTGCTATTTCAGAGAAATCATTTAGTGAGCTTAGTATTCTATAGCCAATTTCAGCGTGCCTTTTCATTAATTCATATTCTTGATTGCTAAATCCCCCCATTTTGTTCAATATTTCGTCTTTGACTCCAATTTTACCAATATCATGCATTAGTCCAGCAAGTTTAATCCTTTCAACGACATCATCTTCGAAACCCATCTTAATACAAATTGCTTCGCATAGATCGCTGACTCTTTTCGAATGAATTTGTTCTCTGCTTGATTTAGCAAACAGAGTGCTAGAAATCATGCCTATTGTTTTGCTTCTCATGCTTGTGCTTTCATAAAGCTTGTGCTTATACATGCTATCTTCAGCAACTTTAAATAGTTTCATAATACTTTGCTTATATTCGCTTTTTGTACAGTACCCAAAGGAGACCGAAACATTAATGCCTTCAACAAATTCTAGTGCCATGTTACTTTGGATACGTTCAATAATTTCCTGGGTTTCTTTCGAATCCGACTTGGTCAATATTATTATAAATTCGTCTCCCCCAATTCTTGCAATTACATCATCACTACGACATCCCTTTTTAATAGCTTTTGCGGTTTTAACAAGTGCCTGATCTCCTGCATTGTGTCCAAAGGAGTCATTAATCAATTTTAAACCATTTACATCGCCCATAATCAAGCTGATTGGTAAATTTCGCTTTGTATCAATTAGCTTTAATTCCTCTTCATAAAATCTACGGTTATATAACCCTGTAAGTTTATCATGTAAGCTAAGATATTTGATTTTTTTAAGCTGTTTTAATTTTTCTGTAACATCTCTAAAAATAACGACAACTCCCAAAACAACATTTTTTTCATCTAAAATCGGTGCTGCACTGTCTTCAATCCAGATTTCTTTTTTATCTTTGGTTATCAACAAAGTATTATCGGTCATAACCTGTGTATTCTTACTTATCATCACTTTTTTAATTATATCTTCTGCTTTTTTTCTGGTAGACCCGTCTATAACGTTAAACACCTCATAAATTGATATTCCCATAGTTTCAACAAATGTCCAACCAGTTACCTCCTCAGCAGCCCGATTCAAAAATATGATATTACTATTAATATCTGCCGAAATTACCGCATCCCCAATTGACATCATTGTTTTTTCTAAAAATTGCTTTTCAATATATAAAACGTCTTTTAAAACCAGCAGTTCAGCCGCACGCTTCGCCTTTTCTTCATTTTGAAACAACAATTCCTTATTTGCTAGTTCAAGTTCAGCCGCACGCTTCGCCTTTTCTTCATTTTGAAGCAACAACTCCTTATTAGCTAGTTCAAGTTCAGCCGCACGCTTCGCCTTTTCTTCATTTTGATACGACAACTCCTTATTAGCTAGTTCAAGTTCAGCCGCACGCTTCGCCTTTTCTTCATTTTGATACGACAATTCCTTATTCGCTAGTTCAAGTTCAGCCGCACGCTTCGCCTTTTCTTCATTTTGAAATAACAAGTCCTTATTCGCAAGTTCTAGTTCAGCCGCTAATTCATCAATTTTTTTCTTGCAATTATTATTATCCATAAACTCCACCTACCTTTTAATACAAACATTTAACGAAAGGTTTTTATGTGTGCTTTAACGCATCACTACTGATAGTTCAATGGTGTTACTTCGAAATTTTAATATATCCTCTAGACATCCCTCTGAATTTAACATTTACCTTCACACTTGATTTACTTCTCATTATCTGCGAGAATTCCCTCTAGCCTTATCTATATCACTATTAAATAATCATTCATTGTAATGTATTTCATCTAATTATCATCCTGATTATTAAAATATTCTTTTTATTGCATATCTCGCTATTTTTTCTTCTTAAATGTATTTTGTGTTATTGGTAGTACGGACCTAATTAGCAAGTCGCTTTATATACTACAATATAATTATACTCTTATGCTGTTAGTATTTCAATATTTGCTTCATCCAGGATAGTGTCAATATACTTTCGGGAATTAATAATCAGAGTATCCCTATATAATATGTCGTTATTTAGTTACATGAATTAATTTATATATTACTTAACTTAAAACCACTGTTTATCATTTCTCTCAACCAACTCATATTACTATGATCTATTCCAGGAATATCTACGTTTAATGTATCAATAGCGCTATAGGCTTTCTGTTTTACCTTTAAAGTCTTTATTGTAAGTTTATCATTTTCAACTTTCGCTAATTCTACTAAACCTTTTTTCTGCTCTTTTAATAAATCAAGTATTTTTCCACCGTTATTTATATATACTCTAAGCTTTGTTATTTGGTCACAGCCATGCTTGCTCCATCCCATAGGCCTACTACTCATTCGTTTGCTTAGGATATGGCTTACTTGTCCTTCTGCACAACAAGGCCAGCAACCGCCTTTATCAACGTTTCGTATACTTATACCTTCCCAGTTGTTGATTAGGTATCTATACATATTCTTTACTTCTATAGCCTTTTTATCAGACTCAGTTACCCTTAGTATTTCTTCCGTAACAGCCTCTAGCGCATCTTTATCTGATGATTCAATTGCATCCCAAATCAATTCTTTTGCATCCTCTACGCTGTCCCAAAGATGCACTGTTGCCGTATTTATATATTTCATCATATGAAATTTATCTAATACAAATACCGATTTATCTACTACAGTTGTACCTGTTTTTATCCAGTTAGCTCCGTCTCCCGATATGTATACTCTTTCAAGGAATTCTTCGTCATATACATCGTCTATGTAATCCTGTACCTCTTGCCATAGCTCTTCATTTTTAACGGTACCTTCATATACTCCACCGAAGTAATGCTTTCCAATGAGTTTGTTCCTATGATTTCCTGAACCTTCTTTTCCTAAATCTATTACATCTTCATAAAGGCATATGACTTTAGGCATTATGGTATTTTGTTTTCTTCCTGATTTATCTATACTTAAATCACCACGCTTATCCCAAAATTGAGCTGATACATGATCTTCATCTGCTACCATATGTAAATATCTTATTTTTTTCTTTTCAACCAATTCTTCACTTATCGGTTTGATTTCAAGCCCATGAATTAATTCCTTAACTGCCTGTTTACTTGTATTGTCAACAATGCTTGCGTTACTTCCTCCCTTGGAATAGCTAGTTTCAGCAGCTTCTTCAATAGTTCTTGCTGCAGCAGCCAAGGTTAATCTTTGATGAGGAGATATGCCCATGATTCTATCTACTAAGTAAATATATTTTCCAGTCTTCTTGTCTTCATAGCCTGTTCGCGTATAGTTAATGCTACCCATAACATCTAATAGTTGTTTAGGTTCATTCTTCTTTTCAACTGTATAGTATTTTTTCCTATCAATTGCCGCGTTGAGTTCTCTATCCACTTTTTCAATCACTTCTTTAACTATACCGGTTCCCAATTTTAAGACTTCGTTTTGAACGCTTTGAGTTAAATCATTAATATCGCCTTCACTATTTAGAATTAATCCCACAATATTTTCTAATTTTTCACTGCACTGTTCATTAAATTGTAGTATACTATTATACACAAGAGATCACCATCCTTATCATTTTTGTTTAGTAACTATATGATAACATATTGGAGTGGTCTCTTGTATTTTCTTATTTATTTTCCCGAATGTAATTGTACGCTATATTCATCCAGTTAGGCAACCTTATGGATCTAAATCATAATAGCTTAAATACGAATGCATAATCTGTTCGCTGATAGGTGCATTTTATTTTTATAATAAAATCCCACCTCCATAGATAAATGAAATTTAATTATTTCATATGTCTACTTAAGTGGGATTGTATCAACTGCGACTTCTTTTTTAAAAACCTTGATCAAGTTTATACCTTAACTATGTTTTTACCTTCTGCTTTTGCCTCGTATAACTTTTTATCAGCATTCTTTATGAGTTCATCAAGTGTCATTTCATTTTGGAGGCATCTCACTCCAATGCTTACCGTAACATTTACTTGCACTTCATTGGAAACAACTATCTCTGCTTCTGCAATAGCGGTCCTAATACGTTCTGCAACCATACGTGCTGCTTCAGCATTTGTATGAACCAAACCAATTAAAAATTCATCTCCACCATAACGCCCAAGGATATCCAACTCACGCATTTCACTCTTTACAGCAGCCGCAACTTTAGTCAGTACAACATCTCCAGCACTATGTCCATATTTATCATTAATGTTTTTAAATTCATCAATATCCATCATCAAAATACTGAGTGGTAAACCAGCTTCACGTGCTTGGTTGTAAACTTCTTCTAATAATTCATGAGAATATTGTCGATTATATGTTTGACACAATGCGTCATTTTGTGCCATTTCCTTTAATCGTTGGCCTTCAATTTTCTCTGTAACATCCATACAGCTCCCTATGAAGCCAATGAAAGTTTTATTCTTGTCATAAAAAGGAACCCCTCGGTCATTGATCCATCGGTATTGGCCATCATGTCTTTTAAGTCTATAATCCATTTCAAACGGGTGCTGTATTTTAAAATTTTCAAGGTAAGTCTTCACACATCTATCGTAGTCATCTGGGTGAATACCTTCAGTCCATCCAAATCCATTTTCTTCTTCCATAGTACGACCAGTAAAATTAAACCATGTTTTATTAAAGTAATCACATTCGGTACTAAGATTGGATCTCCATATCATGTTTGGGGAAAACTCAAGAATTTGTTTATACTGCTCCAAATCCATCATATTCATCAACTCCTTTGTTAAGCTTTAATTTGACATGTACTCAAAATAACTAAATATACTAATTTCATTATATAGGAATATGGCACAATATAAAAGTATTTTCGCTTGTTAGCCAGAATGCTATGTTTCAGATCTTTAGTGCAGCACGAAATCCTCTGGTACCGTAATAAGACTCAGCACTGTTATGATATACAAAGACTGTGTCATAACGGCAATCACAAAAAACGGCTCCACCGAGTTTTCTTATATTATCAGGCGTTTTTATCCAACTCGATGTTTTTGTATCGAATTTCCCAAATTTCTGCAACTCTCGGTATTTTTCTTCCGTTAATATTTCAACACCCATATCAGTTGCCATATCAATTGCGTTGTTAAGGGGTTTATTTTTTTTTCTTCCTTCCAATGCTTCACGATCATAACAGAGACTTCTGCGTCCTTTCGGACTTTCCGTTGAACAATCAAAAAAAATGTATTCATCTATATTGTTATCATAAAGAATAATATCCGGCTCACCGCCTGACATCTCCATTTCATACAATGCTCTAAGTTTTTCATTATTGACTATTAGTTTTCTTCTTATATCATCCCATCTCATCCCTTTGTGACGAACCATGTTATCCTCAAAACGTGCTTTCAATATTCCAAGTATTTGATCACACTTTTCCGATAAAAGGAGCTTTTTTTCTTTGTCCATACCACTACCTCCACTTTACTATAACTAGTACCCAATGAGCCAGTTTAAACAGTACAATTCTTTCCTCTATATTTATAGCTTGTTATCAATGCGTAACAACTCTGTTTGACTATATTCTGCTTCCAGCAATACTTAGCTCTTCCTCAAATATGCTCATATAGTCAATTCCTTTTATGAATAAATCATCATATGAATATTTTCTCAATATAGATTGCTCATTCTTGAGTGCGTATTCAATTAGATATTCCCTTTGGTTTTCTTGAAAATTAAGAATATGTGTATACTCCTTCTTCCCTTCAATATACTTTTGAGTATCTAAATGAATTTCTCCGAATTTCATGTAATCTTTCTCTAAGTTCTTTTTTTTACTCATATAAACGGCATCTTCACGTTCACGCCTATTTAATATTAACTCATCGTCTCTTGAAAGAAGCACAGTTATCCCTTCATTTTGTTGAAAGCAACTTTCCCAATTATCTGGAAGTGATAAGGTAGTAAAATAGTCCTTCAAAACTGTTCCTTTATGAAATCCATGGATAATCGTCAGTTGCGTACGGTAATATTTGCAGATTTTCATTATTCTGGGCATTGCCTTCTCGGCTTCTGCAGCATACATCTGATGAAAATCAACAGTCAATTCTATTTCAAAATCCGGTGAATCTTTTGCTATATAATACGTTCCTTCCGAAACCTCATTTTTTAATTTCTTAATCTTTTGGATATAATTTGGATATAATTTAATTTCTTCACAATAACTTTTAGGACCTATCTCTTCTATCGTTATGTATTCCTTAATCATTTTAAGTTTTAAGATATCATTTGCTTTTATTTCTTCATCCAGTTTATCTTTTATCTTTTCTCTTAAACTTTCAACTTCAAGTTCAAGTTTCCTTTTTTCTTCAAGTTCTTTTGCATCTTCCTGTCGCCTTGCTTCTTTCTGTCTTCTTGTTTCTTCTTGCTGTTCTAATTTCTCATGTTGTTTTATTTCTTCCTGTCGCCTTACTTCTTCATGTCGTTTTGATTCTTTCTGTCGCGCAGCTTCTTTCTGCTGCCCAACTTCTTTTTTACGCTTTGATTCTTTCTGCCGCCCAGCGTCTTCTTTTTGTCTTGCTTTTTTCTTTCGTCTTGCTTCTTTCTTTTGTCTTATTTCTTTCTGCTCCTTTAAGTGCTTTTGCTTATAATATAATACTGTAAAAATTTTATATATTGCTATTATCATTACTATTAATAAAAGTATATAAATTAAATTATCCTTTGTCATCTCCACGTACCCACCTCACTGTCATAACATCTTATATATTTGATTAAATTAGTATGTCACAACTAAATTTGTTTGCACTTATCCCCTTTGACAAGCATATTGATTTCAGCACCTATTAAAATAATCATACTACTCATATTAATCCATAAAAGTAGAGCAATTATACTACCCAAACTACCGTACACACGCGTATAGTTAGCGAAATTATTAATATAGAAGGAAAACAGCATTGATGTCGCAATCCATCCAAAGGTGGTAAATATCGATCCAATAAATATCTTTCTAAACGAAATACGCAAATTAGGAACAAATTTATAAAATAATGTAAAGTAAAACAGTAGCATAAAAATTGACACACCATACCGTAAAACGGTAATCATCAACTGGACGTCCATTGGTAAGTTAAACCAAACTGTAACTTGATCTAGCAATAGTTTACCTATGGCGATAAGCAAAAAACTCATTATCGCAAAAAACGGTATGCTAATGGTTACAAATATTTTGATACCGCTAGTCACCAGAAATGGTCTAGTCTCCGTAACCCCATATGCACGATTAACACCTTTAATGAGTGCATTCGCTCCTCTTGTCGAAATCAAAATTGTCACTAACATTGCAACTGAAAAGAGCGCCGTATTATTATCATTTAATACTTCTTGCACCGTTACTAATATTAAATCAACTGTTTCCTCTGGCAATATGGATGATAGTGCATCCGAAACCTCAACAATTGACAGGGGTGTATATGAAAATACTCCTAGAAGAAAAATTAAAAACGGGAAGAGTGCCAAAAGAAGATAGTAGGCCATATTGGCGGCCAGTTCAGACAATCGGTCGTTTTTTATTTCATTAATCAATGAAAATATAAAACAGCCAACACGATTCGCCTTGATCCTATCACTTATCGATTCAATTACATTTTTTAAATATTTCATCTCTTTGACCTTCCGGTTTTGTGCCTAATTATGCTAGTAAAACAGTGATTTATATCTGTTTTTTATTAAATATCATAATTGCGGAACCTATAGACGCTATTATTGTAATAACACATATAACAATAGGCATTGTAAAATCCGATACAAACATGTTATTTGTAAGCAACGCCATATTACTTGATGCTAATGTAATCGGATTATACTTTTGTATTGTTGATGAGAGGTTTAGTAGCATTAATGCTACCACAAATCCACCCGTAAAAAGTAAGACTCCATAATTGTTCTTAAATAGAACTCCACCAAGCAGAATAATCGCAAGAAGCAGAATTCCAAATAGCCATAGACTAAAGACAGACAACAGAATATTACTAACACCTTCACTGCTCCAAAAATATATAGTGTATGCATAGGTTGCTGCAAAGCAAAGTGCATAGCTAAGTGTCCATATTATTGTTGTCATTGTAAATTTAGAAAGAATTACAACTTTTCGAGATAATCCTTTAGTAAGCATATTTATTAGTGTGCCACGGCTAAACTCGTTTGCCATTATCCCGCTAAATACGATAACAAGTACACTCAGGCCCATTTGTGGAACATTCTTAAAAAACTGAGCCCACGAGTCAAGTGCGGTTGGTTCCATTATTGTAATATTCATTCCTTCTGGCATCAAAGACTTCAGCAGTTGAGGTGTAATTTTTGCCGTAATAGGATTCATCAAGCCCAGCAGCAAGAAAACACACAGCATTATAAAAAGCTTGTAAGTACGAAGATTTTCGCAAAATTCTTTTTTTGTAAAAGCAATATAGGCTTTCATTTTACCACCTCCATAAAAAGACTTTCTAGAGTTGGTTCAAGTACTTCAAATTTTATAGGCAAGAGATGTCTTTCTGAAATAATTGCAATTACCGCCACTTCTAGCTTTTGAACATCCTGCGTGTGGAGAATAAGTCTTGTGTTATTTTGTTCTACATTAGTTATATAAGGAACTAGTTGCGGTGCATCTAAAAAAGCTCTTGTGTCCGTTTGTGATGCAAATTCAATTAATAAACCATCTTGCTTATGCTTTGATTTGACATCAGATAATGTACCAGAAAGCGCTATTTTGCCACCATGCAGTAAAGCAATATGATCACATATGCGTTCTACATCAGAAAGAATATGTGTAGAGAAAACTACAGTTGTTTTGCCTTTCACTTGGTAAAGTATGTCTAGGATTTCCTTTCGTCCAATTGGATCAAGTGCAGAAGTTGGTTCATCACAGATGAGTAATTTAGGTTCGTTTAATAATGCCTGCGCAATGCCAAGTCTTTGCTTCATACCCCTTGAAAATCCTCCGATTTTCTTGTTTGCTTTATCAAGGTCAACCAGTGTTAACAATTCTTCACTTTTACTTTTAATTTTTTCAGATGATAGTCCGGTAATCTCACCACACAATTTCAAATATTCATAAGGCTTCATATAACCGTAAAATTCGGGAATATCCGGCAAATATCCAATATATTTATTCGTTTTGGTTTCACCGTAAGTAACATGCTCCCCACAAACAGTAATGTTTCCGCTTGTAGGTTTTAACAACCCTAAGACCATTTTCATCGTCGTTGTTTTACCCGCACCATTTTGACCAATGAAACCAAAAATCGAATGTTCTTGAACAGAAAAAGTCAGGTCTTCGATAATTTTATTTGCTCCAAAGTTTTTTGACAAATGTTCAACACTCAGGATATCCATTATTCCTCACCTCTACCAAAGACAAAATAAACAACTGGACCTACAATTTGTATAAACAAAACAATTAAAATCCACATCAGTTTATTACCAACGCGATAGTTAGGATGCCTCAGTACATGAACTAACGCAGTTATTGCAAGCGCCATTTCAATAATCACTATAGGAATTAAAAAGGGTAAGTATTCAATAAGTTCTTCCATCTTAGTTACCTCCTAATTTCATTTTCATCATTTAAATAATATTGTTATACTTTAGTTATTAGTCGTGAATTTTTATGCTTTGTATAAAATCAATATTTACAATATCCCTCTTGCCTTTACTTTGAATTTTAATCCAATTATCAACCACTTCCACAATTTCCACTTTACTATAACTAGTGCCTAAAGACCCTGTTGAAATAGTACAAACCTTTCCTCTGCATGCTTTAATCAATTCATTAGACATAACTCTTTCTCCTCTTCGCTTCTTTAATTTTCTAACTACAAACATGTGTCTGCGATTCGTCGGCAATATTACAAACAGCACAATAAATATTGGTAAATAAATCGCTATATATGTTCCAGCATTCATCTTACTTGCCTCCACTCTTTTTATATACTATATTTAGCTAAGACTCTTGATTGCCTTTTCAGCCCAATTAGAATCTTTATATATAGCTCTAGCAACGCCAATTAGATCAGCTTTACCTGTAGAAAGTAGTGTTTCAGCAGCATCGGCCTCCGTAATTCCACCAACTAATATAACTGGAATTGACACAACGGCTTTTATTGCTTCCGTCAGTGGAGAAAAATATCCTTGACCTGTAAGACCAGGTACAAGGTAACCACAAAAGCCACCTGAAATATCAAGAATATCTACTCCTGCTTTTTCAAATTCTACTGATGCAATTTTACTGTCTTCAATTGAAGTTCCGCCATCCATGTAATCAGACGCACCTAATCTAAGAAGAATTGGGAATTCATCACCAACTGCGCTACGCACTGCCTTGATAACCTCTAAGTGAATTCTGATTCTGCTTAATACGTCACCACCATATTCATCAGTCCTCTTGTTTGTGAGTGGAGAAAAAAATTGATTTAGCATATATCCGTGCGCTGAATGAATCTCTACTCCATCAAAACCAGCTTCTTTTACACGTCCTGCCGCCTTAGCAAAATTTTCAATTATATCCTTAATTTCCTTTATACTAAGTTCCTTTGGAATCTCACCTTTACGTGGATTAGCGATAGGTGATGGACCAACCGGTTCATATCCTGTAACATTTTCACTTGCTGCACTTCCAGCATGACTGATTTGCATTACTGCCTTAGACCCATTTTTATGAATAGTATTAGCTAATTTTTTTAATCCTTCTGTGTCACCATCATCCGCCACAGAAAGTTGACCTTCACTAGCTCTTCCTTTCTGCGTAATAAAACTATGTTCTATAATGATTAAAGAAATATAGCCACCTTTAGATTTCTCATCATAATAATCTAATAGTTCTTTACTTACACGTCCACCATTTTCAGATTTTTCTGTAGCCATAGGTGGCATAACCAATCTATTCTTCAAAGTTAATTTGCACTTATCTAACGGTTTAATTAAATACGACATTTTATATCCTCCTTATAATTATATTATCTATTTAGAATCAAAGCTTCACTTCAGGCTCTACCATTTATCATAATGTATTCTTGTTTTATTAAATCTATCTGTTGGTTCTCTTTGCTCATCTGGATATCCAACTGGTACTATTGATAAAGGAATTATAAAATCAGGTAAATTCAACAGCTCTTTAATCGCATTTACTCTATCATCTAACGGATAAATTCCTAACCATACAGCTCCTAAACCTTTGTCTTCAGCAGCCAACAATATATTTTCAGTAGCAGCCGAACAATCTTGTACCCACAAGCCTTTAACTATTTCTTTTTCTACATTTCCGCAAACTACAATTGCAACATCTGTATTAAGTAGCATTTGTGAATACGGATTTACTTTTGTTATCTTTTTCACAATCTCTTTATCCCTTAAAACAACGAATTCCCACGGTTGTTCATTCACTGCTGAAGGTGCCTGCATTCCTGCTCTAAGTAATTCTTCAATAATTTCATCACTTACTTTTATATCCTTGTACTTTCTTATACTTTTTCTATTTAATATTGCATCCATATATATTCCTCCTAATTGATATTTTTATATAACTGAATTAGTCTATCACTTCAACATCTGTTACATACATTATTTCACACGCACCATCGCCTGTGTCCATTCTGGTCAAACTGCTTTTTCAAGGTCCATTTTCAAAATTTACACTAACCAAATATCCGGTAAGCTTAATATGATCTTTAACGTCTAATTTTTTAATTTCTTTCAGCACTGAACTGTCTTGATTTATCAGATGCACATTAGCAGAGTGTTCTGCAATATATGATTCATTGACTGAACTATCACTATCCCAAGTATAGTAATACCATCTTCCTCTTTGTGAATATTTAATATGTTCATCTATATCGTTCTGGTTCAAATCACCCCAAGCTAATGCAACATCATATTTTGCAACTTGAGAAGAATAATCTGAATATTTCTTTTTGCTTTTAATTACTGCTTCAATCGTATATTCTGCTAAAAGGTCTATTTTAATATCACTATCTTCACCCGAAACATAGACAACATCTGGGCTAATTAAATCAATTTGCACAGGATCAGGAATGCTCCCTTGATACGCCCTAGGTGCAAACGCAAATTTCCCTAATATAATTAAAAAGATTATTACTCCGGCAATTAATATCTTATCTAATTTACTCATTAATACAATCCTCTATTAAAATCAGGTTTATTTACTTTCCATCAAGCTTAAAATTCTGTTATATGTAGAAATCAGCCAAATAAAACTTTAAGCTATAATTTAAATTTTCTATTTATATAATTATAACATGTATTTTCATATCAATACTATTACTTTATTATAAAACATTTTATAACGTTTTTCTATGTGCATATTGCTCCTTCAAGAGAACGAAAGTAATAAATCTATTTTATTCTTTATATCACTACTTTTTTGTAAAGCTAAAGCTTATCAATTCCCGGTACATAGAACGAATTGTTCTTTCATATAGCAAATGCCCTTGCGGTAATCCGCGAGGGCATCATTTCTATCTTCTATCTGTTCTAATTTGCATCTCTTACAAGTAATGAATAATTATCAATTATTGCTCAGGTAGTAGACTGAGATTATAGCCATTTCAGTAACTCTTTCTTCGTTAATAAACTACAACTATGCCGATTGATCTATAATATAATACCTTCTTTGCTATCCGGAATTGACAATAAGATTGTACCTTAGGTTCTGACGAATTCATTAAGACTTGTTGTATTAATAATATATCCAATAACCATTTCTTGAATCGAGAAAAACAAAAAACACCCATATATATCATATGAATTTGTTCTATTGGACTTTCCATAGAACAGTATCAAACGTGTTTTTCAAACTATTTCTAATACCCTCTAATTTTTTCTTTTCGATTGGATTCCTCCCCCTGTTTGGGTTAGCTCCATAAAGATAAAGATTCTTTGCCATTTTTCTACTAATATCTAGTTCATATCTATGATCTCTTATGTGAGTTATTATGTCATCCATTCTGATAGTTTCTAAATAACTACCATCAATTTTTTGTAAATGCAATTTTGCTGCAACTCTTGCGCCTTTATCGTCCGAAATAAAATATTGAAAATCTTTTGCAAATGCCATAGCCATAGATCTTACTTCACCAGCGTTACGATCTCTAGGTTTACCCAAATCCACATCCATTTCAGTGGCTAATAGCTGTAAAGCGGAGTTATATTCTAATGACTCATCCTCATTTAATTCTGATTCCTTCATAATATCTATTTTATGTGAACTTATCATTTCCTTTAGTTGTTCTCTGGCATCCCCCTCGAATATTAATTCCTCATTAAGTAGATATTCGTGCAAAAACAAATTATATCCAAAGCTACATAATACCTTTTCCAATAACTTATCTCCATTGAATCCACCAATTTTCATAACAATATCCGTATCTATAAAAGAATTACACTTATCATTCATCATCCTCATCCTTCCAATCGGGATTTCCAGATGAGTTTCTTAATAATTCATATAAATCAAAGCTATCATCATGAATGTTAAATTCTTCTGGCGTTTTCTTAATTAACTCCAATTTTTTTTCGAGCGTTTTGTATGTACTTAATTCATTTTCATAAAGCAATAACGCTTTGTTTACGTAACCACCAAGCTTAGTTTCTTTATTAATTTCATAATTTCTTCTACATGATTCATGTCTATCTGCGATTTCTTTAACTTCTTTTTCTTTTACACTAAGCAATTCTTCGATAATAAATTGATCTTCTAAAATTCCAATTTCAGCAAATCTCTTTATAATCGTTTTATACGGTACCAAAAAGATATCTGATAACAATACTGCTTTAACTCGTTCGTTATATGTTTCTGGTAGCTCTTCGAACTTTTCCAACAATTTTTTTGTACCAACTAGTAACTCTGCAGCAAAACGATTAGCAATCATATCCGCCCTTTTAAGTGCTGGACCAAATTCCTTACTATCAACATATTCCGTCATTAAGTCTGCAGTAACAATTTCAAAATTTACTTTCGCTAAATCAAATGAATGTGCCAGCTCATGCGCCGCTGCAAATACTTGCTTTTCAATTTCTATTGAAGTATTAATGATAAAATAATTTTTTTCGTTTTTACATACATAAATACCCCAAAAATCAGTTTCTTCAAAAGGAAAAAAAATCAATGTCCCTACCCTTTCTAGTAAATCAAAAATTCCCTCTTTCAAGTGTCCTGGGGTATCGATCGAGTAATCTTGATTAATCAAGGCTACTTCACGCTTAATTGATTTTATTTCTTCTTTGCTTAATTTACTATTCAAGTAGTCCATGTGCAGCCAACTCCTCTTCCATATACGAAAGATTACTAACCAAGTTCAAAATATAATCAGCAGTTTTACGATTTTCAATAGTACCATATAAATGAACTGCTTCTAATTCTTCTATCTCAACCTCCCGTTTACCATTTACTAATTTATCAAATTCAATGTTGAGATATTGAGATATTGCAATCAATTCCTCCATTTTTAAAGCTTTTTTACCTTTTACTATTTTATTAACAACTTGTTTTGATGTTCCTAAACCAGTAGCTAAATCTACCTGTGTAAGTTGCTGATCTTTTAAATAGTAAAGAATGTTTTGTCCTATTTGATTAATATTCATATTCATCCCTCCCTATATCTATTATAACCTAACCGTTCATAAAAGTAAACAAAACGTTGACTTTATACGTTTATCCTGCCGTTATTGGCTATTATACATCATAACATTACGAAAAGTCAACGTTTCATTGTCTATGATTTTATTTACAAACAAATAATTCTTACAAGCAACAACCATCACACCTAATTCATTAGTCACTTATATTCCACATGTGTAAAGTGTTTTTATGATTTTACCATCAGTTTTTCTATTTGTCTTTAAACTTTTGTATATTTTACCAGAAATTTTTTGCTAATTCATAAACCCTTTTGTTTTGATAATATACAAAGGCTTTTATACAACTCCCTTCTATCTCTCTATATATTTTTTGATTATCTATCTTTAATTAACAATTTTCTAAAGTCATTACTGCTAATATATCATTTATATAATAATAACATGTATTTTCATATCAATACTATTGCTTTATTACAAAACATTTTATAACATTTCTCTGTGCATATTGCTCCTTCAAGAGAACGAAAGTAATAATCTATTTTATTCTTTATATCACTTATTTTGTAAAGCTAAAGTTTATCAAGTCCTACTACATAGAACGAATTGTTCTTTTATATCAAATGCCCCTGCGGTAATCCGCAAGGGCATCATTTCTATCTTCTATCTGTTCTAATTTGCATCTCTTACAAGTAATGAATAATTATCAATTCTTACCAAGTCCTCTGCATTTTCAGATGCCAACTCGTATTCCTCAACTGTACCAGATTTCGGGTCACTTCTTTGCGCTCCAGCACCGTGATAATCTACATATTCTCCGTCTTCACTGCCAGTCGGAATCGACCAACCATAGCCAAAGGTTATATAGCACGCCTGTGCTTTGGCATCTCCAAGTGTTGTACCCGTCCAGAAATAACTGTCTGCTTCACTTATAGTAAAGAAGCTCTCGTCTACTGCTGGAATCGTCGTCTTTGAATAATCTATGATACTCTGAAGCTCTTTTGAATTCGGCAAACGCCAATCGTCATATCCACCGATTTCTGCATCTGCTGCATAGCTAAGTGTTTCTTCCCAGTTGCGTGTCTGTCCATCATCTGCTTGCTGCCACATCAGATCAGTAGCTTCATCTGTTACTGTTTCATCACCATTGTCCACGAAATCGTTGACTCCGTAAACATTTTCATCACCGCGTACGCAACGCACAAACATACCAACTGCAAACCCATCGCTTGATGATTCGCCATCTACCGTTCTGCCTGTTCCGTAGCCTTTGATATGACCATCTGCGAAGTTAAAGCCAAAAGCTTTCTCGCCGTCACCGTCTTCTTCGCCATCGTCAACTACATATACCGTACTACTCCAATACTGCCCAGCATATTCACGTCCATCTTGATATTCGAATTCAAAATAATCCGTATCTATATATGGTGTGCTATCTCCATCAAGTAATAACTCACCGTTAAAGTCTGCTAACGAATATAGTTCTTTGATTGTCGGCAAACGCCAATCATCATAGCCGCCTACATCCAAGTTCTCTGCGTATTCAATAGCATCTTCATAACTCATTGTATCCGACACTTCTTGTTGCCATATAAGACCAGTATTCATGTCCGTTATCGTTCCATCTTCGTTATTGGTATACTCTGTTGCTATTCCAGTATACTGTGCGTCTTGTCCATAAAACGCTTCGCCTTCTTCCGGTAAATCAATTACATTACCTTCATCGTCGTATGCGTCCGCTTGCATCGTATCCGTCAATGTGAAAGATATCTCCGACGTCGCTTCACTTTCCGTATCTGATGTATCTGCGGTATCAGTTGTATCACTACATGCTGTTACCGTAAATATAAGAACCAAGGCTAACGCCATAGTCAATATTTTTTTCATGCCTGTTCCTCCTATCTATCTATAACTAATTGTTAAATATTAACATTTTAAGCTTAAAGAAAGCTTGAACTATTTAATAATATGCTTACTCTTACATCAATATTAATCTCGTGTTATTTCATATTTTTCTATCAATCATTACTCCCAGAGATCATCATCTTGTTCTTCCAATTCAATCATAAAATTAATTAGCTGAATTCTAAGCTGCTCTACAGAAAGACCATTTACATAATTTTCTATATCGTCGTATAATTGCTCCTCTTCTTCCTCTTTTCTTCGTTTTTCCTCTTCTATAGCTTTTCTAAAGTCCTCTGCCTCCTTAGGAAAAACTGTAAAAAATAACGCAACCTTATGTTTGCATACTCTTCGTGTTCCTTTTGCATGAGGACAATTGCAGACAGACCTTTTAGGATGTTCGATGTCAATTGTTACAAAATATGGTTCTTTTCCGCTGCCACTAACATAACCCTCATATTTGAAGTCATCTATTTGACTCCAAGAAAGAACTTTCTTTTCTTCAAAATAATCAAGCCCTCTAAATACAGACGGTCTACTTGCTGCAGTTATAATACTCATACTATTATCCTTCCTTATAGACAATTTATATCATCTCACAAAAGCACTAATTTAGTGACTAAGCTGTATTCATACCGGGTAGCAACGTCAGTAATTTTTCATAATCCTAGTTCCTTTTTCGCTTTATTATGACTTACACTTTCTAGACCTTGCTCTTCTTCCCAAACCTTATTAAATAATGTAAAATCATATTCATCTTCAATTTTTTCAATAATTGTTTGCCTAATGAATGTAGATAGCTCCATATGATGTAACTCAGCATATTTTCTTATCAAAGTATCCTCTTTTTCATTCAATCTCAATGAAATTGTGCTCATCATCACAACTCCTCACAATATATTACTTCATCATACTACCGTCAATAGTTGAAACTAGAATAAAAATAGTGTTTTTTTCAAATTAATCAGATTGGTATTCTCAACACCATATTTTATGCCTATTCTTTAAGACCATATAAATCAAGTAGTTGCTTTGCTTTTGCAATACCCTCATTTGTAATAGCAACAGATTTTGATTTCTTACTATCAATAATCAAATCTTCATCAGATAGCTTTTTCAAAAGTTCAAAATTATACCCTTTCCAACTACGGTCATATATCATTCCACATTCACTTTCTTTCCACGAGGTAAGATACAATAACATTAGAGTTAATTCCTTTATTTTCTCTTCCATATTTTTGCCTCCTTTAAACTTAACTACTTTATTATATATTCTTCAAGCGACGATTCACCAAGTCCATGTCAAAGCTTTTATACCATTGGCTTTCTGCCCATAATTTTGTGTTTTCATATTCTTCACAGGTTGGATCGTCCATTATTTTAATAAACTCAGCATATCCATCCTCACCACCAACATTCTCTGGCGGTGTATTTCCTTCCCCATCCAAGCAATAGGCATAGTTTTTATTATAATCAAAACTTAAGTTTTCAACTTTAATTATATGTTGCCAACCATCTCCAAAATCATACCTATAATTAACTTTTTTATACTTAGGTAGATAATTTGCTATTTTAATATTTTTATTCAATATCACCGGAATATCTATTTCAAAGACTAATTCTTCTTCACTTTCTACAATATCAATATACGGCTGATTGTTGTCTAGAATTATAAAATCATGTAAGTGATAATCTTTCCAGTCGAAAATGATTTGCATTACTTCATGTAATTCCTCGAAGGTAAAATTCAAAGGCACCATCACTTTGCGCCATACATCAAAATTTTCTAACTCCATTGTCACTTTTAATTCCAGCGCCTTACACCTTATTGTAGGAAGATTAAAGTTTTCCTCCAATTGCTCATAGAAGCATTCATAAGGATATTTATGTTCACCTCCATACTCAACAAATATAGATCGGTTAATCTTCTTAGATACTGAAGTCTGTATTGTACTTTCCTCTATATAGTAACTATAAAAAATCTCAGCAGCTTCACTGCTTTTGTTTAGTTTAGCTACATTAGATCTGCTTTGTGTTTTTGAAAATATGATATCTCCTGCATTCTTCATATACTCATTTATCATTTTTATGCTTACACCATCATCGAGAAGAGTTTGTTTAATCGCATATATAATTAGTTCTTTTATATTTTTCAAGTCTTTTGCTTTTAAACCATATAGAATAACAGTATATCGACTAGCATCGTTTACAAGAACAATTGTTTTTCTCCTATTTATTCTCAAAATATTAGTATGCCAAGAAAAAAGAGGGTTTTCAACTGGCATCAGCATTGGCTTTATTCCTATTTCATCCTGCAATTTTTTTGTACAATTTATTATCATCACTTATCTCCTTTTTTAACACTCTTTTATATTTTATTCAAAACTTTTTACTAATTCATAAAGCTGTTTGTTTTGGTATATACGTTCTTTGCCTATTTTTTCAGAAGAGATAAATCCTTTTTCTTCTAATGCAGCCAAATAACTAACTGCTGTTTTTCTAGTTACAGATAAACCTTCTTGAATATATACAGTTTTTGTATAAAACTCATAAAACAAAAGTTCGATAAGCTTCTTGGAATAAATTTTAGGTAACTCTTTTTTTATTTCTAAACGCGTCTTTTCAATTTCATTATTAATTTTTTTAACCATCTCTAAAGTTTCTAATGATGTCTCTTCTACAGCTTTAAGAATATAGATAACCCACTCTTCCCATTTGTTGTTATGAACTTCTTGAAGTAGTTTGTAATACTCATCCTTATTCTTAATTATGTATTTACTCAAATATACTATAGGTGTATCTATAAGGCATTTTAACACTAAGTACAGAACATTAATAATTCTTCCAGTTCTTCCATTGTCGTCATAAAAAGGATGTATACTCTCAAACTGATAATGAATTACAGCTAGCTTAATCAGAGGATTAATACTATCATCGTCAATGTTAACATACTTTTCCAAGTTACTAAGTAGTTCAATTATTTCTCTTTCACTTACAGGAGGAGTATACACGGTTTCCCCCGTACTTTCATTTCGTAATATATTATCAGGAAGTTTCCTTATGCCTGCTCCATTTTTTTCTAAAATGCTCTGAATTTCAATAATTGCATTTGTTGTCAAAATTTCATTTTCTTTAACATTTTCATAACCATGCCAAAGTGCAGCCCTATAATTCATGACTTCCTTAGCCTCAGGGCTTCCATATTTTTCTGAACTCATCGCCCTATATATATCATCGTGCGTTGTAACAATATTTTCCACTGCAGAACTATCTTTAGCTTCATTAATCAGAACTGCATTAATAAGCATTTTTTTATTAGGAATAGTATCCGCATATCCCTTTAGTTCTGCCAATGCTCTATTAGATAATGCTACTTGTTTTAATATAGCTTTGGTTTCCAAATCTACATTAGGTGGCAACATAGGTGATTTTTCATCAACCATAACCGCACCTCCCTTATATCGGTATAATATCTCTCCTTTTTACCTATGTCAATACAACGTAGGTAATATTGCTTTGTTTTTTACCTATATCATTTCAGCTCCGCCTGCTAGCATTTCTAATACATGCACTTGTAAGGTTTACAAATTGCCATCGCAACGAATCTATTTTAAACAACTTTTGTCGCGGCTATCAATGCATCAATTACAATCTAGCTAAAACACTTATGAAACTTCTCTTACCGTTATGCAACTAAAATGATTTAGTCAATTTCCTATTTACTTTTATTACAATAAAAAATCCATTTATACAAGTTCGCATAAATGACCTATTCTTAACTAGTTTTTTTACTGAAAATTCTACGAATTAACGGCTGCTTTATGTGAATTGCACCTTCAGGGCAAAGTTCTTGACAGCAATAACAACGAATACACCTGTCATATTTATATCTAGGTGGCTTATCTTTATTGCCGTCATGCCAATCAACCGCTTTAGGATCTACTGGACACATGTTAACACAAACACCGCATTTAACGCACTCTTCTGCTACGATATACGGTCTAGGCGTAATTGCATTTTTTATAAACTTTATTCCACCGCTCATTTTTAGTGGTTTTTCGAGTTCTCTATTTACATCAAAATCCTTAGCTATGAAATCTTCTATCGGATCACCTAGTATTTCAATATCTTCTTCCAAGAATGTTCCTGCTCCCATTTCCATTCCTGCTTTGTTTGTAAGAAGCAGTGCAGGGTCTAAATCCATCAGTCTACATTCTGTAGCATCAAGGGCAATTGGATCAGTTGAAAAAAGAAGTACATTCATCTTTTTAGGAGTTCCTCCCTTAGGACCATTTCCTTCCATAGCATAGATACCATCCATTACATATAATCTTGGATGAATATATGAGTTTAGGTCAACTAGCATTTTAGCAAAGTCATATGCATCAGGTACTTTTACATGAAATTCACCTTTTAATGTTCCAGGTACGCATCCGAATTGGTTTTTCACTGCGCCAGTAACTCTTTGAAATCCGTGTGTCTTCATTTTAGGCAAACTAATGACTCCATCGTTTTCTAGGACAGCATTAGCAACAGTGAATTTCTTATTCTGATACCCTTCATTATAGTGAACTTCTTTACCTGACTTAAAATCAGCAAGGGGAATTTTCAATTCCTCTGCGATAGCCGATACTCCTGTCTTTTTACTTGCTGATTCCGGGCTTTGAAAAGCCGGAGAATCACCATATGAAAGATTAGCGCCCGCACTTTGAAGCACTTCCGCTACAGCCTTAAATACAGTTGGATGTGTCGTTACACATTTTTCTGGAGGATCTGCTGATAACCAATTTGGTTTAAGGAGAATTTTTTCATTTGGCTTTACAAAAGTTGATGCCCCACCCAGTAATTCAATCCCTCTTTCAACAGCTTTTTTTACTTCACTATATTCATAACTTCCGCAGTATATTATAGCTGCTTTAGACATATTAATTTCCTCCTTTGGTCTGGTCAATATTGTTTCTGTTATTTTAACACAATTATTATCTATTACCAATGTTTAAACTTATTTAATGCAAATACCCTATAATAAATATTCCCTAAGCATCTTTATAATTAAGTCAAAAGCTATACTAACATTTTGAATTCAAGAAAATAACGGTTCAACTATCTTTGTTTAAACTTTTAATTACATAATACTAGTCAACTCATTCAAATACATAAAAAAGGAATACTGCAAACACGCATTATTCCTTTTCCTTAATTATCTTTTATTCTTCACTCTTGTCCTCAATCGCTTTTTTCTTTGTAAATAGTTTTTTAGTATTTTTAGGAACGCTTCGGACAGTATCTACAGCTACAGTGCTAATTCCTTTTGTAACTTTACCAACTTTCTCAATTTTATCTTGCCTGTTTTTATCTTTTTTATCTTTTATATCTTGCTTGTCATTATCTTTTTTATCTTTTATCATTTTACTCTCTGTTATGACTTCTTCATTGACATAATAGATCCAAACTCGATCACCCGTTTTAAGTTTTGAACCAATCTTTTTATTATTCGGATATGTAACCCTAGTAACCTGACCATCTTCTTTCCTGACGAATCTCAAACTTGGTTTTTCTAATTTTTCGGCGGCCTTCAAACCTAAGCCTTCTAAATCTTCTCGTGCTTCATAGATATTAAGTCCAATTACAATAGGAACTTTAATTTCTTGAATTTCATTTCCTAACAGCTCTTTGCTCTTATCTATTACTTCCTGTGTTAAATAGTAAACCTTGACTATCGTTCCTGGATTGACCCTTGAACCAAATCTTGGTTCAGAATACATAACATCTTTTTCGCTTTCATCAGCATATGCTAAACTAGGATTTGCAATAGCCGCGGTCGGAGTTAAGTTAAGCTCATCTTTTAGAACTCTTAACGCCTCATCAATGTTAACATCTATTAAATCAGGTATTTTAACGAGATTTTTTTGCTTTTCAATAAGTTCACTTCCCATTTTTGCCCCAAATTCCAAAACTTCAGGAGCAATCATTCCAGCTACAACTTTTCCGCCATCCATTAACATCTTTTTCTTTCCCATAATACAAATTCTCCTCTTTACGTTGCTTCTTTTTAATTGCTTTATTCCCTTGCTAAGCATTTCAACAATAAGTACATAGTCTTTGGTTTGTTTTCATCTTCCTGCTTTTTACTATTTAAGAAAGTCTAAATAAACAGTGTTTTTTACTAGGCAAAATAATTCTCGAATACAGCGCTACCCATTTGCATTTTATTATACCATAAATCTTTAAACTTTAAGCTGTCTACTTTTAATGGTGGCTCTATTTAAAATCCGACATAGCTAAGAAATTAAAACATCTACTATTTAAATCAATATATTCCTTTAATTATCCTTGTAATATCTTCTCCATACTTTTCAACTTTAATTTCGCCAAATCCTGCTATATTTTTTAATTCTTCTTTACTTTTCGGCAACTTAAATATTAAATCTTCAAGTTGCTTATTACTGAAAATCCAGTATGCCTTAATCTGTTCTTCCTTGCTCTTATCTAATCTATATTTCTTTAAAGCCATAAACAGTTCTGTTTCTTCTACCGGTACCACTTTAATGCTTTCATCAGTAACCGGTACTTTATTCTTAGTCTGATCTTCACTTTTTGTTTTTCTTCGCAATTCTTTTATACTTTTATTGGTGATTGGTTCTTTATCCCTGCTCAGCATTAATCTGTATTTTTCATATTTCGCTGTATAATCCTTTTCTACGTTTTTATTTAAATCTAAAAACCATTTTGCTCTTTTAAGTAAAGCACTTTCCGAGTCTGCGATTTCCTCAGATTTATTATCCATATCCTTTATATACCCAACCAACTGATCCGCACGTATCACTTTCTCTCTAATTTCTTTTTTAGCATACTTTGCATTCAATACTGTTTTGCTATTGGCTAGTACTACTACTGATTTATGAAAATTCCCAAAGTATTTTCTAGCACCAAGCTTTAAAAGTCCATTGCTCTTACTATCAATCCTAATATTTTTTAATAGCTCCAAGTGACGTTCATTCTGAGTAATCGGAGAATAGATTCCTTCTTTTATCTTCTTCCTACCATACTCCATAGTACGAATAAAGTCCCCATTTTTCGTAATTTCAATATTCCCATATAGGTTTTTGCATTCTATTACAAAACATAATTTTTTAGTAATTACAAGATAATCTATCTGAGCATTTAAATCTCCGTCCTCTAAGTAAATATCATGTAATATATACATAAGCATATGACTGTTCTGAAGTTCAAACGCAATAGCCTTCTCTCCTGCTATACCATATTCTAAGTACTTTATATCCCGCCTAATAACTTCTTGCCCCTCGCTATTTAATAAAGGTTCCATCGCCTTCAGCTTTTCTAATTGTAATTCTGCGTCACTGCTCTCTTTTAGAAACACAGGTTCTGTCATCGTATCAAATATTCCCATTTACCTTTTGCCTCCTACTAACATTACATAAAATTATCTTTTAATAAAATCTATTGTTCTAATCCATCTATTATTTCTATAAAGTATTCTCCGATTTCAACCATTCTTTCATCGGTTAGATTTATAACTTCTTCACTGTGTTCAGCAAATTCAATAACACCTAATTTTTCATAGTATGATGCAGGTTCAAATTCTTTCTCTATAATATGTTTTGTAGTAATATCCATTTTAAAATATACTATTGGACCGTCAAGAGTTCCTGTAACAGATCCTGTGGCCTTTGTAATACTAGAAGTAAACGAATTTTCTGCTTTATTTATTCGAACAGTACCTTCGTTTGAAGTTCCAAATTCTTCAAAACCTTTAAGTCCCACGATATACATTGTGCCGTATTTTTGATTATAACTTAAAAAGGTAGCAACATCCCCATCAGTTACTTCATAAAGGTCTTCATCTTGTATATTTCCCTCTGAAATATTGATCGCATCTTCTAAAACGCTATCATTCTCATCATATTGTTTAGAACATCACGTCAATACAATAACCTCTATTAGAAGAATACAGATTAATAATAAATAACACTTCTTTTTCATTCTTCGCCTCAATTACAAATTCCATCAATACGCTAAGCAATTACTTTATTCAATTTATTAATAATCAAATCTTTCTCTCCACTATTGTTGGTTTTTATTCGTAAATACTGAACTTCATATTTATCTAAAATTGCATTTTTGATCAGATCTCTTTCAAACTGTTTAGTTCCTTCCTTATGATAATGATACCCGTCCACCTCCATTACCATAATAACTTTCTTACTTATCTTTGAGTATATAAGAAAATCCACATGTGTCCCTGATGCCATTAGATACTTTATTTCAATATCATCAAGTTCTTTTACATCACGTATTATCATCCTTAGAGGCACCCTAACCGCTATACCTAGCTTTGAATAGTTTTCGTTTGATTGTAAAACTTCTTCAAGTAACGCATACATCAAGTTTTCACTATCATATTCTGATATTCTTTTTTTGCTTTTTAAATACTCCATTCGTCTATTGTTATATGACTTATATAAGTAATCAAATGTAGAATATATCTTACTATCAATTAATTCATAATTGTTATAATCAATATATTCTACTAAATCCTTCATGTTAGATTCCTTAGTAGAGTTATTACCATCTGTGATGACTATTAACTGTTTAACTGCTCTAGAAACGGCAACATTTAATCTATTTGCATTATCCGCAAATTCTGTAATCTCATCATCAACTGTAGATAAAATTATAATATCACGTTCTTGACCTTGGAATTTATCTACAGTATCTGCTTTTACTTTAGTTCCAGCGAATTCATTCTGCAGACAATTCGTTTGATTCCTGTATGGCGTAACAATTCCTACCGAATCATCATCTAAGCATAAACCTTGCTCTGGTATTACCTCTTTCTTAATGACATCAATTTGCCTTTGGTTCACCCTCTCACGGCTATGATTGCCTTCTACCGTCTTATATACAATAAGAGGTTCTTTATCAGTTTTATTATCCGTTAAAATAATAAGCTCTCCATTATAGAATTTTTTATTACAAAATTCTATAATCTTAGGATGACTTCTATAATGTTCTCTAAGTAGAGTATGCGGTAATTCATCAAATATCTGGCTAACTGATAACAACAAACTATGATCTGAATATCTATATGCCTCCTCAATAAAGTATTTATCAAAGATTAAATCAGTTCTTGTTTTTACTTTTTCTGTAACAACATTAGGTAATTGTTTTAAATCACCTACTATGACAGCTCTCTTAGCACATGACAAAGCTAAGGCCCCTGTTGCTACATCAACTTGAGATGCTTCATCTACTATTACATAATCATATATAAATCGAGATGATAAACTGCTTCTAAGCGAATCTGTAGTGCTTAAAATTACTGGGTAATCTTTAATAAAGGAATCCGAATTCTTCCATAAATCATCTAACTCATAAATCTTTCTTGATTTAGACTTTATGTATTTCTGTGCTAACTTAGCTTTTAATAGTTTAAGTGATTTCTGCGAGTATATACTCATTTTTTCTTCAAAACTATATCCTTCTAATTTTGCCATTATTTCAGAAATCTCCAAACTAAGTTCACTTATTCTTAATTTATAAAACTTCTTCTGGCAAATTGCTATTTTTACTTCTTTAGAATACTTATAAAATCCTCTGTCTTTAATTCCATATCTTATATAATTTAATATAAAATTCAAAAAATTGTTATCTGTCTTCTCCTCTTCACTAGCAACTAATAGTTTAAGTATTGAATTCGACTTAATATTACTTTTTAGCGATATATCTGCATCTGCAGTATTAGTTTCGTTATAGTATTCCATATAGTATTCTTGTTCCGTTATTACAGCTTCTATTTCTTGTTTTAATTTAGATAAGTTATTCTTCAATTCGAGCATATAGTCTAATTTCTTAGCCATAGGAATCATTTCATTATATGTTCTTTCATATTCTGCGTTTTCTAAATGCCAACCACCAAAATCAGGCAATTCACTATTCTGACTTTCTATAAATGTTTTCTTGTTAATACCACTGCCTAAGTATGCTGCAACAAAGCTTACTCCATATTTCTCCAGTTTTTCTTTTACATTCTTAGTCGCAGAATTATTACTAGAAACTACTGCTATGCTCTGATTTTTCATTAATGCATTTGCAATAATGTTTAATATGGTTTGAGTTTTACCTGTTCCTGGAGGTCCTTCAATAACACTAAGCGGATTTCTCAAAGCATTTTCAACTGCCTTCTTTTGGCTTAGGTTAAACCCAAAAGGATATATTATCTGGTCAGGAAGTCTTACTGCTTTTAACGACTCTCCAGATAAATAGCTGGCTAATATACTATCCTTACGTATAAAATCTATCCTGCTATATCTAGCTTCTAATATATTAGTCCCATCCTCTGATCTTAGACCCACTTCACTAGCTATCTGCTTTAAGTAATTAAAAACATTCTTAGATTTTGACTTGTTTAATGCTGAACCAATGTATGTTACTTCACTGTTTTCTATAAGCTCTCTATATCCATTTACGTATATAATCTTAGTATGACTTTCAAATTTGAGAACTTGCACAACGCCATAAAGAGCTACTCCGTTTTTCATCACCATATTAATTTTAAGATTAATATCTTTTGGGTCTTTATAGAAGACTACATTAGTATATCCATATTTATATGTTTTCCCACCAGAAAAAGTGATAGCATACCTACCATCACTGTATTTCCATTTCACTATATTATCTGTTTTGTCTTCACCTTTAATTAGAATAAGGTTCTTGTTAGGATTTATCATAGATACCTCTTAAATAAAAAGTTTGTTATACTCCTTTACAAATTCCAAAGCATATTTGCTTATGTTATTCATGTCTGAGGGTTCCATTTCAATTAGAACAAAGAAATCAATCCAGAACCAATTCAGCTTACTGTCATCAAATATTTCTATCAATTTTTCAGGTGTATCTATATTGGAATATTTCTAAAATAGGTCTTTACCATTAATCTCTCATTTTATAATTAACTCCATCATTAGACTTACTTAAACTTATTTACTAATCAATCTATGCATACTAACTCATACTTCTGTCGGAAAGTCTTCATAGCCTGCATACATTGCATAACCAGCATAGTTACTAAATTTATTGTATCTAGCTCTCTTTACATATGGACTAAACCCATTTTTCCTGTTACTCCGTTTACTTTTATCTCTAATTAATCTGTTATCACTTATTATCTCACCCAGATATTTACCGTTCATATCATAAATTTCATCATTATAAAATTCACCTATATGCTTCCCCTCATATGTCCATAAGTTGTCTCCGTCTCTATATCCGAAGAATATTCCTTTCCAAGTCCATAACCATTTCATATTTCATTCTCCTTTATTATATCCGCAATTAATTGCGTAGACATTTCATTAGGTAATTCCACAATCCGCCTCTTTAGTTATCTTCTTTAATTTTCAAAATGTTTTTAGTTTCTTTGATCAATAAATTATAGCTGCCATGCTTCAATCTGTCTTTTCTTTTGTAATTACTATTTCTCTTTCTGTTATTTTTGAGTTCATCAACAAGAGAAATGACATCAATCAAGAAATTTCCTTCGTTAATTTTTGCCAACGCTTTCATTAATTATTACATCTCAAATTTGTGTTTTCATATATACTTTTATCTTTTAATAAGGGTTCAAATAAGATTAAATCTGATGTTTTTATTTTATGCACATACATATGCATTTAGCCAATATTTCTTTCTAATTTTCTCAATGCGCCTGAAATTCATACTATAATTATTCAAGTTTATATGAGAATCAGTCTTAGCAATTTCAGCAAGCATCATCATTTTATACAATATAACCCGGTGATTCCCATTACCATCCACAAAATATTTTCCGTTTTCCAAACGCGATAATTTAATTATACTCATATCTCCATAGTCACGATAACTTGTGCCTATAATATCACTCAACATTATTTTTTGCTCTTTATACGATTCTTTATTCTTTAAGCTGTCAAAACAATCAAATCGCTCATTAAAAATGGTTTGAATCTTTTCTAAGCTAATTTCTAAAGTAGTAAGCCAACACCCTCTAATAGCTTTTTGATTTTCATCATACGGAATGTAAAAATCCGAATATGTTAAATCTGACCAGTTCAAATCAAGCCTCCCTTTCTATAACGGCTCTTCGAAACAACCCGCCATTCCAAAAGCCAAACTTGTGCTAGTATCTACGCTTTTAATTCTTTAATCGACATATTAAATTTCCTCCTATTTAATATGGAAATATTTGTGAAATTATTTAATCAAACTAAATATATTGTTTTAAATATTCTCTCAATCTATCATTGCACACATACACATATGCCCCTTTAATTCCCCTAGTAAACAACGTAATATAAATGTTTAATATGTAATTCCTGAATTCTTCACCATCAGTAGAAGTTTTACCAGTTTGATCTTTGTATTTTTTCTTTTCAACTTCAATCCTGTCAGTAATAGGGTTATAATCTATTTCTTTTCCTATTATTATACCTACATAATTAAGATCATATCCTTGTACTGTATGTATGCATCCTATTTCATTGATTGAATTTTCAGAATTGACCCAATCTACATTAGTAGTATTCCAAATATACTTATTACCATCTATTTCTATATCATGATCTTGCTTGTTGCTAGGATGTTTTTTTGTATATGTGGGATTTGTTACCCATTTCCAAGAATAGCCAGCTACCACTCTACATAATCCATAATCATTTTCTTTTTCTTTAATGGCTATTACCATCTCGTTTACATCTTTAAACATCTTCAAATCATAACTTTCAAAACTTCGTTTCTTCTCTGGCGGATTATCACTAAATATATTTTTTATGTAATCAATATAATAATCGCCTGCTTCACATCTTAGTTGAGAAGTTAATTCATAATTCCAATAGTTTCCGCTATTTATAAGCTTATAAAATTCCTTACGATTTATATCCGAAGGTTTTACTGATTGAAATGCATCATAAAAAAACAGCTGAGATTTACTACACATTAAAATCCAATCTAGTTCTGTTCCGCTTTTATCTAAGCCAAGCTTATTGTTGTTTTTATCAAAAGCAGGGTATTGTGATAATGCTCTTCTTTGTCTTAACCTGTGAGCTTCATCGACTATTAATAAATCATAGCTATCATTAGGAACTTGTAAAGGGGAAATAATCATATCAGCTGACAAACCTCTGATATTATTAAATACTGATTTAAGGGTTTTTCGTAAAGACTGCTGCGGTATTACCAAACCAATTTTTAATTCTCCTAATTTATTGGAAGCTTCGTTGATATATTTAACCCCAGGATCATCAATTTCTTCATAGCTTATAACATGTTCTTTTGCTTCTGTCAAAAACTTCATAAGATATACAGCTAATACTGTTTTGCCAGTACCAGCACAACCATTTATCATAAAGGTGTTTCCTTTGCCTTCTTCTCGGCCTTCTGCTAATTTAACAATAATATTTTCAACTACTTTGTACTGATCATAAGTCAATTCTTTATATGGTGAATACTTAAATAAATCAGAGTTTTCAATAATATCTAAATCATTGACCACCAAATCATTATTTTTCAATTGTTCCCATATACCTGTAAACCCTTTTTCATAATAATCTCTATTATAGTAGTTATGGATACTAATACCATTATTCCCATTTTGCAGTTTATATTTTCCATCTGCAGACATATACTTTATTAAAAAAGCCTCCAAATCTTGTATTACAGATTTATTAAAAGTATCATCACTGATTATCGATATATTATCTAATGAAGACTTTTCTTTGTTCTGTAAATGTTGTTCAGTTCTTCTAGTGGCATCAACAGTTTCTCCAATATAGGCTTCCTCGTGATTGTTAATCACATAAACAACGGGCCATTTGCTACCGTACGTTAATTCAGACACCTTTTTAGAAGCTTTTTCATCAAATTTTGTACTTTCAATAATAGCCATACTAATCCTCTAATTCGTTATATTTCTTACAATTGCCTTTACATTTCTCAACAGGATACTTTTCCCTATTAATATTTAACTTTTCTTTAATTATAGTGTTTATATCTAAATCAGTAGCATCAGCCATTAAAATGCAATAAATTAATACATCTGCTAACTCTTCCTTTACTTGTTGCTCGTCGAACTCATTGTTCCATTGAAAGCATTCTAAGAGTTCAGCAGATTCTATTGATATGGATTTAGCTATATTTACAGGTGTATGAAATTGTTTCCATTCTCTTTCATCTCTAAATGCTAATATTTCTTTAATTAATTTTTCCATTAGTTCTCCCTTAATTTATTGTATTAAGCCAATCATAACTTGATATTAATTATAGTACTTAAAAAGTCATATAATTCTTTCTCTTATTCAATCTTTTATTACTTCTATAACATCTCCAAAATCACAATCTAGGAATTTGCACAACTTTAATAGCACATCTAATGACACTAGTTCATTTTTCTTTAATTTGGTAAAAGTAGCAGGGCTGATACCAGTAGCTTTTCTTACTTCAACACTTGTCATATCCTTGTCAATTATTAGTTTCCATAATTTCTTATAGCTTATGTTCATAGTGGCACCTCATACTCCTTTTTATAAAATTTTTAAACTTCTCCCATATAAGTGTGTTAATTTACTTTCAACTAACTACTATATAAATTCATTATCTCAAAATATCTAATGCTAATTGGCGAGTTAGTAATACAATCTAAAAATTTAATCAATCATATTATATCACAAAATACTATTAATTTAATTTTATTTCGTTACAAAAAAAGGGCCATTTGTGCGTTTAACTACAAATAGCTAATAAATTATTGCTTTTTTATTATATACATATGAAACTTCCCATCATATTCAGGATACTCCGTATAATCGTCTACCATGACTTCAAACTTGATATTAGACTCCTCAATAATTCGCTTAAAGTCGGCCTCTCTTTTTTTGCCCTTCATAATGAAATTACATAAAATGGCGCCTTGCCTTAATTCAGTTATTACTTTAAGCAATAACTTCTTTTCATTTTCATAATCTCTTTTATAGAAATGAAATATAGAATCCATAAGCACTATATCAATCTCATCCGTAATTTTAAACTCATGTATATCGTCAACTATACCTTTTACATTAAGGTTTTCTTTTATTGCTACTTTATTAAGTTGCTTTATGCCAACATCAGAAACATCTATACCTAATACCTTGTAGCCAAGTCTCCCAAGGAAGATGCTATCTCTGCCTTGTCCGCAACCTAAATCAAGCACATAGTTATTCTTAGGATATTCCTTAAAGAACTCTACTAATCCATGATATGAATTTCCGAAATAGTTTTCCTTTTTATAGTGTTCGTTATATCTATTAATCATAATTAACTCCAGTCAGAATTATTAGTAATTCAGCATCAGTACATCCATCACTTCATATTATTTAGTATATCATAATATTAAATTAATATTTATAATCACCAAAAACAAAATACTGAGAAACCATCTAATGGCTTCTCAGTATTTCTATATGGTTTTGTTACATTTATGGATTAACTCCCCACAGTTATTCCATTGCACTTTGTAATTCTGCTTCTGTTACACCAAGGGTTTCTGCTGCTGCTGCAAAATCAGGCAGCTCGCCAGCAGTAGGTTCTCCAAATGCAGCAATCAGCTCATCTTCAGTAACACCTAGCTTTTCAGCTATTGCAGCTGTATCAATCACCGGCTTTTCTCCTGCTTCACCTTGTCCTGCGGGAGCAGCTCCTTCAGGAGGAACAACTTCCTCTCCATCTACCACAGTACCCTCAGATCTTGCAGGCAAGCTCTCATCGCCTGCCTCCGTCGCAGCTACACTTTCTACAGTATCAGATGCTAAATATTTATTTGCATTATAGTTTTCTAAAGCGAAGCCACCAATACCAGCTAGTATAAGTAAACTCGTTACTATTATAATTGTTTTTTTCATTTTTCTCTCCTTTTAAAATGTTACTTTAACTATCTAACTTCTATATTAGGATTATAGTAATCCTACCTTAAAATAAACTTGAAGTTTTTAAACATTTTAAAATTTAGAAAAATAGTTTTTTATCTTATCTAAATATCCTTGATGGTATCAGATAAAGCAAACCATATATAGCTCATCAATAGTAAAATCAAAACATGCAATGCATCATTTTGATTCAATTATAAAAGCCCTTCTTGCGAAGGGCTTAATTTATTCTACTTAATCTAAATCTCTTACTATTCTAAACATATCATATACATGCTGTTCATCACTTTGAGGTGCATTTCCATCGGAGAAAGGATACTCATCTTTATTTCCAGTTTTTACCTAACTCTTTACTTTCTTTTTTTATTTCTAGTATTGATTTTTTTAGAAAGCCTCTATTGTTGCTGTTAGCATCAATAATTTTCTTTCCCACAAGTTTAATATTTGTTTGTTTTTTCATTATGGTAGTAAGGTAACCACCTTTAAAAGTTTTAGGTTCATATGCTACTATAAAAGCTGCCGGTTCATAAAAATGAATTAACTTTATTAAGTCATTTTCACATTTTCTTTTAGTCAATATTTCTAAACTTTTCCTTTTACCATTTTTACCTTCACCTTCATAAACCGTAACTCCATAACCTTGCACTCTTAAAACACTAACCATTTCTTCGTTACTCTGATTGATATTCACATTTAAACATAAATAACCAATAGCAAGTTTTTGTTCTATGTATATACCAACTACTAAGCCCATAGAAAAACCTGCTGCATACACAATCATCTCTAGTATACTTTTCTCTCCAGATAAAACTATTGCTAAGCCAAAAATATACATTAATGTTTCTAAAAATCCGAATAGTGCTGTAAATAGCTTAAGATTCTTAACCATGCTTATCGTACGCAAAGTAAGCATCGGCACATAAAGTAATTGAATAGCTATAATGAGAATTAGTGTATACATGTTGTTTCTCCATTTATCTGTGTTGATTACTCTCTTTGTAGGAATACCCGTTCAATATCTAATTGTTAATCGAACACCACTTTCTTTAATATCTGTATATAAAATGGGCGTCAATTTATTGTATATTTTCGTGAAGCGCTCTTTATTTGCTTGCTTACACGTTCAGTTGTGATCTCTGTATCATTACTCACAATATCAAGTATACACGCTTAATCCGTTTTTTCAAAATTAAATACTAAAATAACTATAATTCTTTTTTTACATAAGCAATTAAGTCCTCAACATAAATGAGTTCTGTTCCATCTTCTTCAAACTTTACACCAAAATATTCTTCGATATCATTTAGAATATCAATTACATCATTTTCATCTAACATCAAATCATCCTCTAAATGCATGCCGCCATGAATCGTCCAATAATCTACTCCCGTATATTCGCCTAAAAGTTTTTTGATAACTTGAATCATTTTTAAATTCTCCTTTTTTTAGTTAAGTACTACATATAATTCCAAACCTGATAACTTGCTGCGACATGTTTTAGCATAAAAAAAGCACCCCACTTCTATGTGAACTCAAATACAACAATAGACGCAATAACTATTTAAGTGCTAAATTCTTAGCTTAATAGTGGAAATGATTTAAACCCTCTTTATGACAAAAACTGTGCCTTAATAATTTAATTGATTATTTATTATACGCCATTTCAATAATTAGTCAAGTAGTTTTCCCTAATTTTTAAAAGCGCTAAAACTCCTAGTTTCACTGTGTTTAAAATGATTTTTAAGATATGAAAAACAGCTTCTTCAAATCGTATAGTTATTGTTTAAAATATTAGCATAGCAATGACTTATATATTTTATCAATTCATACTTCATCTATAAAAATCTACCAAAACAATTAACTTTTATTTGTATTATAAAAGTTCTTTAAATTGCCATTTGTTTAGAAACTTCAAAAGCAGATTATTAAAAGTTATATTTTCCAACCATCTCTATTTAGACACGATATATGTTCAGTCCTTATGTCACCCATTCGAGGCCATGGTATGTCTTTTTCCGTATGGTGATATTTAAATCCACATTTCTCCTGCACACGTTTAGATTTCGTGTTACTTTCAAAATATCCACACCAAAGCTTTTCCAAATTTAAATCCTCAAAAGCGTGCCTAATAAGTTCATTAACTGCTTCAGGCATAATACCCCGTCCCCAATAAGGCACACCAACCCAATATCCAATTTCACCTTCATTATCAGGTAATTTGATATTGCTAGCGTCTCCTATCATAAGACCTATGCTACCTATTGCATTATCTTCTCCCTTTAGTGTCACTGCATAGACTTCAGGCTTTGATAGTACGTTTTTAATTATCTCAAGGCTGTTATCCATACTAGTATGCACAGGCCAACCAGATATTGGTCCTATCTTAGGGTCACTTGCATATTTATATAACTCCTCTGCATCCGTCTCTTTCCAAGGTCTTAAAACCAAACGTTTAGTTTTTAGTATCATTTTGTATCTCCTTTATTATTGCTTAACTTTTTACTTAAAATACTATATAATTAATCTAGACACAATTTAGCAACATCCTCAGGATATGATTATATCATAATCTAAAAGGAGGATAATATATGTCAACAAATAAAAATTCATTAAAACTCAATCACCATTTAAAAATCAGTATACTAGTATTAACACTAATAACTTTTTCTATATTTTTCATGGTAGGTTGTAGTAGCTCAACAGATGATCAAAGCGCTACTGCTGATACGTCAGAAGAAACAACTCAAGATATTGACCATAACGTTGATCCAGATCCAACGCCACTAAGCGAAGATGATGAAACTACATCTCTCGAAGGATATGGGGCAGTAGGTGCATTATCTGATGATGACCTTAGTATTATGGATATGTTAACCTATGCAGTTGAAGACGAATACTTAGCACATGGTGAATATGTAGCAATAATGGATAAGTTCGGAGAACAGAAACCTTATTCTAATATAGCTGAGGCTGAATTAACACACCTTGCATATTTAGAAGAAGTATATGTTTCATATGGATTAGAATTTCCAACCGATGCTTCTGCAGACCATATAGTTGTACCTGAAGACTTGCTTGAAGCAGCAGAAACGGGTGTTCAAGCAGAAATAGATAATATTGCAATGTATGAGATTTTCTTGTCATATGATTTGCCAGAAAACGTGTCCGATGTATTCACTGCTTTAATGAATGGCTCTGAAAGCCATCTACTGGCTTTTCAAAAATAAGTTGATAAGTTGTCAGATTAATAATTAAGTCAAAGTTTTAGTAACTAAAAATGGGGTCACATCAAAACGCAATTTTCCAGCCCATTTTTTGCTCAATTTTCACTTCAAAACCACGACCTATTGTGCTCTAGCTCTCCTTTCCGTCCTCCAAACCACATTTCGTCATCAGCACAACAGTCTCCACGTGAGCAATTTGTTGAAACATGTCGAATAGTAAATAACGATATGCACTCGCCCCTGCTCGTGTAGGGAAACATGTCGAAAATGGTGAAATTTCTGCATGTAGCATCTCGAATATAATTACGACACAATATATTGTGATTAAATCCTTGTTATCAATACCACGCACTCAACGTGGCTCGAGAGGATGGTATTGATGTCTTTTATTAATTTTATGACCTTACGTCTGCGGGAACATATCAATCGGTTTTTGGCTACTTTTTAGGAACCCAAGATCTAAGGGAATATATCTATTAAGACCAAACATGAGATTATTGGAGTAATTATTCCACTTATCTTTACTAGCTAATCTAGTACCAAATTATATAATGAACACCCAATCTTCAAATGTCAAACAATATAATGTGAAAGGTACATTTTGCCCCGCCAACAAAACTGCCTTTTATACCCGCCTTTTATAAGCCCTCATCGCAAAGAAATAAGCCACAACCATAATTCCGACGCACCAAGCGAGTGCAACCCAAATATCATTTCCTACTGGTTGACCTGACAGCAGTGCACGGATGGAGTCCACTATTGAGGTCACTGGTTGGTTTTCAGCAAATGCACGAACGCCTAATGGCATCGAATCGGTAGGCACAAACGCCGAGCTGATAAATGGCAGGAAGATAATCGGGTAAGAAAAGGCACCTACTCCATCCACCGATTTTGCCGATAATCCTGCAATTACTGCAATCCATGTTAAAGCCAACGTAAACAGTGCGAGTATACCAGCCACGGCAAGCCATGACAATACTCCTGCCGACGAGCGGAAACCCATAATGAATGCTACAAGAATGATTACAACAACTGAAATTGTATTGGATACCAGTGAGGTCAGCACATGCCCCCACAGCGCGGCCGAACGCGCAATCGGCATGGAGTTGAATCGTTCAAAGATACCGCTTTGCATATCCATAAATAGGCGGTAAGCCGTGTAGGATATGCCGCTTGCAATTGCCATTAATAGGATGCCAGGCAACAGGTAATTCACATAGTTATCCGTGCCAGTTTGAATCGCACCGCCGAGCACATAAACGAACAGCAGCATCATCGCGATTGGTGTAACGGTGACCGTGATAATGGTGTCCATGCTGCGGAAAACATGGTGCATGGAACGTCCGAGCATCACGCCCATATCACTGAAAAAATGTTTCTTCGTGGTTTCCATTTACTTTTCCTCCTTGTTGCCGATGATTGCGAGAAATATATCCTCTAATGTTGGCTGTTTTTCAACATATTCCACCTTTACGGGCGGGAACAGCTTTTTCAGTTCCGCGAGTGTACCGTTGGCTATAATTCTGCCCTCATGAAGAATTGCAATTTGATCGGCGAGCTGCTCTGCTTCATCCAGCATCTGTGTGGTCAGAAATACCGTTGTGCCATTAGCCGCAAGCTCTTTGACAGTATTCCAAACCTCAATGCGTGCCTCTGGGTCAAGCCCGGTAGTCGGCTCGTCGAGAAAAATGAGCTGTGGTTTTCCAATCAGGCTCATGGAAATGTCGATCCTGCGGCGCATACCGCCAGAATAGGTGGAAACCCTGCGGTCGGCGGCGGCGGTCAGGCCAAAGCGTTTTAGTAAATCAGCTGCAACTTGATGCGGATTTGTGACATGTCGCAGCTTGGCGATCATGATCAAATTTTCTCGCCCGGTCAAGATATCGTCTACGGCGGCAAATTGCCCAGTTAAACTGATGGACTGCCGCACATTATCAGGCTTTGACGCAACATCAAAGCCGTTGACAGCGGTGGTTCCTCCATCCGATCTGAGCAGTGTGGTGAGGATTTTGACAATCGTTGTCTTGCCCGCGCCGTTGGAACCGAGCAAGGCAAAAATGTTACCTTTTTCCACCTCGAAATCCACGCCCTTTAGAACATGGAGTTTCTTGTAGGACTTTTGCAGCCCTTTCACTTCAATTGCTTTTTCCATCCCGATGTCCCTCCTTTTACTTTGTTTTATCCGTAACCTTTTTCATGGCCTTTTTAACTTCTTGGCCAACGGATTTTTGATAGATGTCAACGTAAGTTTTTGAATCTTTAATCAGCTCATCGCAGAAAGTCGCTACGTCACTGCCAGTCACTTCGAGCACGCCCTTTCCCAAGGCCGCGCCTTCTTCAAAAAGATCGATGATCCCCGAGAACAAAACCATCCCGTCGGTTAGCTCGCCAGCGCCGCCCTTAAAGAGATATTTTTGAATCTCTTTATAAACAATCTGATAATCTTGCGGGAGCGCTTTGACACGCGCCATGTGCGCTCGCCACTCTTTTTTGCCTTCGATGACATCTTGTATTTTCATTTCATCCTCCTATTTACCTAATTTTTTAGCAATATTATTGTTGAGTTGCTCGTGCCACTTGTCGCGAAAAGACTTTGCCCCTTCTTCACCGGCCAGCGCTGAACAGAAGCCTTTGATATCATCACCCAAAGCCTCCCTGACACTCTGACCGTCTGCTGCCGTTTCTTCGAGCAGGCCAAGCGCACCGTCAAGAATTGGCATAAGGTTGCGACCGGTAAAATCTGAGCATGCCCAAAGATTGGCATTGATTTTTTCCCATGCCACTTGATAATCAGCCGGCAGTTTTTTAACACGTGATTCAAAACTCTTCATTTTCTTAGTCATGTCGTTACCTGTGACTTTTTCCCAAAAATTCATTATTTTTCCTCCTTTAATTGATTGATTTTCGACGAAACAAATTCCCACTTTTCCCAGAACCTCAGCAATTCCTCGCGTCCCGCGTCGTTGAGTGCGAAGAACTTCCGCGGCGGTCCCATATCCGAAGGCTTCTTCGTAATATCTACTAATTTATTTTTTTCAAGCCGAATCAATATGGTGTACACCGTTCCATCTACAACATCTGTGAAGCCGAGAGCCTTCAGTTGCCGAGTGATCTCATATCCGTAGGTTTCTTTGCGGCTTATAATTTCAAGGACACAGCCCTCAAGCACACCTTTGAGCATTTCCGTTAGGTTTTCCAAAATAATGCCTCCTTATCTATTTTGTATGACTTATATGCAGTGCTACTCACTACTACTACTACTACACAGTATCACATATTAGCAAGGTTGTAAAGAGGTATATTTTTGAGGAACCAAAACATCTCCATAATTAATATATTCAAGCATTCCATTATGATTAAGAGTACGGTACTCAGTCTTTGCTGTTTTGCAAATGAATTGCATCAATCTATGAAGACAAGTCAACCATGGAATCCAACTGCAGCCTAATAATAGTTGTAAATACACAAAAATCAAGGCATTTTACGTAATTGTACCGTAATATGCCTTGCTCTATTATATTAAATCCGATTTTTACAGATTATGTAAATCCCTTGGGATGATTGCCTCGTGGCTGTTTTCCACAGAATACTGAGGCACAATCTCGCTATTAATAACTCACTTCTTTTCAAGAAAATCAATGGCATAGGTCTTTTGAAGCAAAGCATCGCCGACGTATTTCTCGTTTTGAAGCATCTTTTTTACGGTCTCTGGTCTCCACTTCGGAAGCCCGCTTCTGTCAATATTCCATCAACCTCCAGTCCTTTACAAATATCTTTGCATATAGAGTAGGAATTTGATGCAATTATGGTCGCTTGACATCGTCTGACGGTGACGGAATTATGCCCAGACCTTTAATCAGCGTTTCTCCTCCTTCACATGTTCCAGTGAAGATATTTAAATTGTTGCTTAAAAAATAGGTCTCTAAAGCTCCTTTAGGCCGCAAGTGATCAAAAGGTACAAGATATTTGTACGTTGTGGTTGTGATTTTTTCATTGTCTGCTCCAGCTGTTCCCATCAAACCAAATACTGCGCACCTCGTCGCATAACTGGGCATTGGCGGGCACTCCAAACCAGGTCTAAATCAAACTTTGCCCACGTTTTGCCGCC
>JAENWG010000035.1 GCA_016650175.1 Peptostreptococcaceae bacterium
AAAAAACATTTCACCTATGGAAAGTTGCTTACAAAACGGGATTCTCGCTTACAAAACGGGAAAGTTGCTTACAAAACGGGACTCTCATTTTCAAAACGGGATTCTTGGCTTACAAACGGGACTCTCATTTTACAATTGACCTATAAAAAAACAGACCCTAACGTATAGGAGCTGTTTTAGAAAAAATAATTATATATCTTAATTATTAGCATTAAATGATCTATATTTTTATATAACAGTACTATCCGAATTTTACGTTTTCTTCTTTAGCGAGTTTACTAATACTATTTTCTCCATACCTAATTATTACTAAAACTACTAAAGCAAATACTATTAAAGTTTCGAAGTGATAAAAAGCTTCTAAAAGTTTAATATCATGACCAAGGGTTAGGAAATAGCAATATGACATCTTGCTGGCCGAAGCGGCTATGGACATAGGAAATGTAAAAGCAGCGCAACTAGGTCAAAATTCAAGTTTAACTAGACTAGGTAAAAACCTTAATACAATAATACAGCTTATAACTGAAATTCCTAAAAGTAAAGATATGAGCAAGGTGCTTTTTTCTTCAAAGATAGAAAAGTAAGCTACTAATATTATAGCAATAGGTGCTGACAATATAGTAAGCGATGGTTTTACCGAATCAGGTATATCGGTATATGTGATGTACCTATAAAATACTGGCCATATTAAGATAGCTGATGAGATAGCTGCTATATAAAAGGCTATAAGACCTATAGTATGCATGCCAAATGCACCTGACGTCATTGTGATAACCGAGAATCCGATGAATGGTATCAAGTATGGTAAATAAACATTATTTATTCTAAATGACTTTGCAAATTTATGCACAAAGTGAAGGAATGTATAAAGGTAAATAGCGATTGCTATAAACCATAAAACCATAGAAAAATTTCCTAAAAAAGGTTTTGCATCTACACTAAGAATCATAAGACCCATAGGATAGGTAGGTGATAGAGCAGATAATACAGGGTTTTTTAAATCCTCTTTTAATAAATTTGGATAAGCTATAAATTTTATGGTTATCATAATAAAGAGTATTAATGAAATAATAGCTAGTATAGCTTTAAAAATAGGTGAATATGTTGCCGTTAGATTTGCGAGTGACGCACAACCTACCATATATGAGGTTATATCACTATTAAAATTTATTTCAATAATCTTAAAGGAAATACTTTTTAGGGATTCTTTTTACAATAACAACGGCTAAAAATATTTTTAGTACATCCCCGGGTATAAAAGGAAGTACACATAGAGAAAGCGTGGTGATTATGCTTGAACTTGTGATATACATAAACCAAAGGCTTCCAACTATATAGCAGGCCAAAGTACCAAGAACCATACCTGATACAATTCGAGGATAGGTGTCTTTTGATAGTTTGCCTACAATTAATGCAATTAATATATATCCAAAGATATAGCCGCCAGTAGGACCGAGGAGATGACCTAAACCACCAGAGAAGCCACTAAAAACAGGCAGACCGATTAAACCTATTAAAATATATATGAGCTGTGAAATGCTTCCGTATTTAGATCCTAATACGGCGCCTGCTATCATGACTCCAAAAGTAGCTAGGTTTATAGGTACAGGCGTAAATGGTAATGGAATAGTAATCCATGTACATATTGCGGTTACTGCTGCAAACAGACCTATTAAAGTAATTCTATATGTTTTCATAAAATAATTTCTCCACTAATTATATTTTCAGTTAGGCCTTCCTTTTTTCCGTCAAGATACTTTACTATAAGCTCGCATCTTTCGCCTATATCCAATATTTCTACTTGAGAGGGTTCGGAATTGAATGTATTTAAAGTTACTATTTTTCCCACGACAAAGCAGTTTTTTCTGTAGTTACTGATAATCGATGCTCTGTCTAGCGGATTTTTACCTATAAATAGATTATCAAGACCTTTAATAATATCGGCTATTAAATCGTTTCTAGTGTAATCTACCTCTGCAGTTTCTGAGAGAAATCCAATGATATCTTTTAAATCATCAGGTACTTCAGAAGGAAAACAGTTTATACCTATGCCTATAATGATTCGGTCAAAAAGATTAGTTTCTAGATTGAATTCACCTTCAGTTAGGATACCGCATATTTTTTTACCGTTTAAAAAAATATCGTTTACCCATTTAAGTTGGGTATCTTTGCCTGAAATGGTCTTTATTGAATCGTGGACTACATTTGCAACTCCGCATGTTATTAGCATGGTATCATCAGGAGTGAATTTCGGTTTAAATGAATATGACATATAGATGCCAGTTCCTTTAGGTGAAAAAAAGTATCTACCTAATCGTCCTTTGCCCTTTGTCTGTTCGTCTGCAATTACTATTTGGGTAGAATCGGAATAGTCCATGTGCTTTATATAATCATTAGTAGAAGGTAGCGTACTTAAAATAGTGACGTCGCCTTTGATTGTCCCTTTGGATAAAATATCATAACCCGGTTCAAGTTTGTAGCCTTTACTGCGACTACTAGTTATAGGGTATCCGTTTTTCTTAAGTTTCTCAATTGCTTTCCAAATAGAGTTTCTACTAACACCCGAGGTTTTAGCTAAAGATTCTCCTGATATATATGTTGCTTTGGCATTTTTTAAAAGTTCTGTTAAAACTTTTTCGTCAGTTTTCATAATAACCCTCCCTGTTGGAATATTTTAACAGAAGAAAATATGGCTGTCAACCTTAAAGTGTATTAGGGTGACAATAGCTTGGGTTGATTTAATAATATAAAGAAAGTATAATTAACTAGTATATTTAATATTGGGAGGTTGCATTGAAAAAAGAAAATTTAGAAAAAGCTATAAAGCTAAGACATGAATTGCACAAATTAGCAGAGCTGTCAGGTAAAGAGGTAAAAACAAGAGAATACCTAATGAGATTTTTAAAAGAAAACACTAGTCTGGACTTGGTTGACAGAGGGCTTTGGTTTTACGCTAAATATGATGCAAATAATCCAAGCGAAGCCATAGGATATAGAGCAGATTTCGATGCGATAAGCGTAGATGAAACTATAGATATTTCATATTCCTCAGTCACTAAAGGAGTATCTCATAAATGCGGTCATGATGGTCACGCAGCAACACTGGTTGCTTTTGCTATGGAAATAGATAAACAAGGCGCTGACAAAGATATATATTTTGTTTTCCAACATGCAGAGGAAAATGGTAGTGGTGCAGAGTTTGCTTCTGTAATAGTAGATGAAGCTAATATTACAGAAATGTACGCATTTCATAATTATCCTGAAATACCATTTGGTGAAATCGGGCTTAAAAAAGGGACAGTATGTTTTGCTTCGATGGGAATGATAATTAAACTGCACGGAGTTTCGTCTCATGCTAGTGAGCCTGAAAAAGGAATTAATCCTGCATATGCGGTAGCAGATATAATTAATAGTTTGAGCGATTATACGGACAACAAAAAAAATAAGGGATTAGTACTCGCTACTATAGTTCAAGTGGAAGTAGGGGAAGAAGCCTTTGGTGTATCAGCACACGAAGGTAAATTACTTCTTACTATAAGAGCAGAAAAAGGAAATGAACTTAAAAAACTTAAAGAAGATTTAGAAAATAGAATTAAAGAAGAAGCAGAAAAATACGGATTAAAGTATGAAATTGAATATTCTGATGTATTTCCTGAAACTTCTAATAATGATGTGATTATAGAAAAGATAAGAAGTATAGCGTTATTGAATGGTTATACAGTTAATGATATAAAAGCGCTTAGAACTTCCGAAGACTATGGATATTTTTTACAGAAAACAAAAGGAGCGATGATGTGGATAGGTGCGGGAGAAGAATGTCCGAACCTACATTCTACGGATTTTGATTTTAATGACGATTTAATAGAATATGTTGCGGATTTGTTCATGATGATTGCTAGGAGTTGATATGGAAAATAATATACTTACAAAAACCGCGTGTGAATTTGACAAAGCGCTTGATGAAGCACTAGTAGAAAATGCGGAATATGATATAAATAAATGGTTATATGTACCAAATGAATATAGGAACTATAGATATATACTTGGAAATAGGGTAAAGAATCCGCTGATATGTATAGGTATAAACCCTTCGACAGCAAAACCGGATGAACTTGATAATACTTTAAAATCAGTAGGTAGGATTTCACGGCACAATGGGTATGACGGGTTTATAATGTTTAATGTGTATGCGCATAGAGCGACTGATCCAAACAACATGGAAAAAGAGCTTAATGAATATTTGCATGAGCAAAATATGAAGGCGTTTGAATATGTACTTAAAAATACTGAAAATTGCAACCCTTCGCTATGGGCGGCTTGGGGGACTATAATTGAGAAGAGGGCATATCTGCCTGAATGTCTTAAAGATATGATAGAAATAGGTGTTAAATACGAAGCAGACTGGTATACTGCAGGGAAGAGGTCTGTTAAAGGACATCCGCATCATCCTTTGTATTTAAGAAAGGACAGTGTGCTTGATGAATTCAATGTGAGAGGTTATCTTGAAACGGTTTAAATAACACTAACTTCACACTTTAATTATCATTAGCGATATAGTATAATAAATATTGATTTGTTATGTGCTTTAGGAGGTATACGGCTTATATGGATGAAGGAAAATTAGTTTATTACATTGTGGGGATACTAGTACTGCTTATTAGCTCTGCATACTTTTCGGCAACTGAAACTGCCTTTACTTCTATTAATAGAATTAGGCTCAAGAATTTAGTTAACGATGGTAATGATAGGGCGAAAAAAGTATTGTTGCTTGAAGAGAGATATGATGAGTTATTGTCAACGATTTTAGTTGGTAATAATCTAGTTAATATTACAATGACAGCAGTAGCCACCGTAATGTTTATTAACTTATATGGTTCTATTGGACCGACCATTTCAACTGTAGTAGTAACTATAGTTGTTCTTGTGTTTGGGGAAATATCGCCTAAGAATATAGCAAAAGAGCAACCAGAAAAATTTGCGATGTGGTCAGCACCGTTTATCAATTTACTCCTCATTTTGTTAACGCCGATAAATTGGCTTTTTTCAAAGTGGAAAAAATTCATAAGTAGAGTTTTTAAAGTGTCAGGTGATAGAGGAATAACCGAAGACGAATTACTTACTATAGTGGAAGAAGCTAAGACCGGAGGAAATATAGATGAAGAACAAGGAGAACTCATAACTAATGCGATTGAGTTTAATGATATAGAAGCTTGGGACGTGTTAACTCCGAGAGTTGAAATAATAGCCATAGAAATAGGTACAACGCTAGAAGAAATTGGGCAAATGTTCTTAAATACGGGGTTTTCCAGAATGCCAGTATTTGACGATGATTTAGACAATATACTTGGAGTTCTTAATCAAAAGGATTTCCATAATTATGTAATAGGGGAAACTCAGGAAATACAAAACTATATAAAACCTGTAGTCTTTGTAGCAGGGTCCATGAAAGCGGCGGTACTGCTTAAGAAGATGCAGGAGAATAAAACACATATTGCTATCGTAGTAGACGAGTACGGCGGGACAGCAGGTCTTGTAACAATGGAAGATTTGATAGAAGAGCTCGTAGGAAAAATTTATGATGAGCACGATTTCATAGAGTCTAAAGAAATAACAATGTTATATAACGGTAGTTACAAGGTTTCGTGTGGTGCTAATGTTGAAAAAATGTTTGATTATTTCGGTGAAGAAGTAGACATGAGTGTTAATACAGTAAACGGTTGGGTTGTTTTACAATTAGACAAATTACCTACTGTAGGAGATGAATTTGTCTATGAAACTAAGCACAAAAAATTTAAAGTGATAATTACTAAAGCTGATGGAAAGAAGGCTTTGGAAGTAAATATAAAAGTAGATAATAAGCCTGAAAAGGAAGAGGAATAGAAAGGGGAAACACGAATGGGTTTAATGGAAAAGATCTTTGGTGACCTTAATGCAAAAGAGATCAAAAAAATTGAAATAACAGTAGACAAGATAGAAGCCCTGGATGTTGAAATGCAAAAACTTAGCGATGAACAGTTAAAGGCAAAAACAACAGAGTTTAAAGATAGATTTAAAGAGGGTGAAGATTTAGATGATCTTCTTCCGGAAGCTTTTGCAGTATGCAGGGAAGCTGCATTGAGAAGCCTTGGAATGAAACATTTTAGAGTTCAACTAATCGGTGGTGTTACATTACATCAAGGTAGAATTTCTGAGATGAAAACAGGTGAAGGTAAAACGCTCGTAGCAACACTCGCAGCATACCTTAACGCTATAGACGGAAAAGGTGTACATGTAATAACTGTAAATGATTATCTAGCAAAGAGAGATGCTATTTGGATGGGAAGATTATATAATTTTCTTGGGTTAACTGTAGGTTGCGTAATACACGGTGTTGAAGGTGAAGAAAGAAAAGCTGCATACAAAGCCGATATTACATATGGTACTAACAATGAATTTGGATTTGATTACCTTAGAGATAACATGGTCCTATATAAAGAAAACTTAACGCAAAGGCCTCTTAATTATGCTATCGTCGATGAAGTCGATTCTATATTAGTTGATGAAGCTAGAACCCCGCTTATAATTTCTGGTAAAGGAACTGATTCAAGTTCGATGTATCAGAAAGCAAATGTCTTTATAAATTCCATAGCTGTAGATGACGATTATCTTGTAGAAGAAAAAGAGAACCAAGTTTCGCTTACTGATGATGGTATTACTAAGTGCGAAAAATACTTTAAAATCGACAACTTTTCAGACCCTGAAAATATGGAATTAAATCACCATGTAATGCAAGCTTTAAAGGCTAATACAATGATGAAAAAAGATGTTGACTATATAGTTAAAGACGGTGAAATTATTATTGTAGATGAATTTACCGGACGTTTAATGTTTGGAAGAAGATATAGTAATGGCTTGCATCAAGCGATAGAAGCTAAAGAGCATATGACAGTAAGATCAGAATCTAAGACATTAGCTACTATAACTATCCAAAACTATTTTAGAATGTACCAAAAGCTTTCAGGAATGACTGGTACTGCTAAAACTGAAGAGGAAGAATTTAGAGACATTTACAACATGGATGTTGTTGTTATTCCTACGAATATGCCTATTGTGCGTGAAGATATGCAAGATGCAGTATTCACAAATGAAAAAGCTAAATTTAAGGCTATAACGAATAGAGTTGTAGAAGCTAACCAAAAAGGTCAACCTATACTTGTTGGTACTATTTCTATCGAAAACTCAGAGTTGATTAGTCAAATGCTAAAGAAAAAAGGTGTTAAACATAATGTGTTAAACGCCAAACAGCATGAAAGAGAAGCAGAAATTGTAGCAGAAGCAGGCCGCGAAGGAATGGTTACGATTGCTACTAACATGGCCGGCAGAGGTACAGATATCATATTAGGAGGTAATCCTGATTTTGAAGCACTAAAAGAAATGAAAAAAGAAGAATACACAGAGGAGCAAATCAATTTTGCCAAAGGATATGAGAAATCAGATGATGAAGAGTTAGTAAAAGCTAGAGAAAGATACAGAGTACTTTTAGAGAAGTTTAAAGTAGAAAGAAAAGAAGAGCAGGAAAGAGTAAAAAATCTTGGTGGACTGATAATTTTAGGAACTGAAAGACATGAGTCAAGACGTATAGACAATCAGCTACGTGGACGTTCTGGACGTCAAGGAGACGCTGGAAGAACTCAATTCTATATAAGTATGGAAGATGACTTGATGAGACTCTTTGGTGGCGATAGAATGCAAGGGTTTATAAATCGTACAGGAATAGACGAAGATGAGCCTATTGAAGCCGGGGTTCTTTCAAGAACTATAGAAAACGCACAGAAGAAGGTCGAAGGTCGTAACTTTGGCATCAGAAAATACGTACTTCAATATGATAATGTTATGAATAAACAAAGAGAAATCATATATGAACAACGTAGAATGGTACTAAACGGAGAAAACTTAAGAGATTTCATAAAAAGCATGACTATCGAAATAATTGATGGAATAGTTGGTATGGTTACCGTTGCATCTAAATATGCTGAAGAATGGGATCTAGACGAAATCGAATCAGGATTGAAAAAGATTTGTACAAGATTTGAAGGTCTTTTAAACTATTCAGATGAAGAAAAAGTAGAATTAACAGAAGAGCAACTCAAAAATGATATATATAATGACTTCGAAAAGCTTTATGAAGATAAAGAAAATGAAGTTGGCATAGAACATATGCGTGAAGTTGAAAGAATGTTACTACTTAGAGTTGTAGATAATAGGTGGATGGATCATATTGACGCTATGGATCAGTTGAAGAGTGGTATAGGGTTACGTGCGTTAGGTCAACAAGATCCTGCGATGGCATATGCAAGTGAAGGATTTGCGATGTTTGATGAAATGGTAGCAGATATACGTGAAGAGACTGTTAAGTATTGCTTCAATGTTACTATTAGTACATCGGTTAAGAGAAAAAGTGTAGTAAGCATAGGAGATTCTAAAAAAGAAGACTTTGGTAATAACTCTTCTGAAGGTCCTAAAGCTGCGCCAAAGGAAAGTAAAGCAAATAAGCAAGAAACAATAAGAAGAGACGCTCCGAAGGTCGGAAGAAATGACCCGTGTCCTTGTGGTTCAGGTAAAAAATATAAGAATTGCTGCGGTAAAGAATCATAACAAACAATAGGGGTCTATATAAAGACCTCTATTTTCTTAGAAAGGGAAAACGTATGTTAGCTATTGATAATTTAAAACAAGATGTATCACAGATGAAACTGAAGTTTGAAGAACTTGGGCAGTCTCTTTGACGTAGCTTCAAAAAGGCAGATATTAGAAAAGTTAAATGAAAAAGCTAATAATAGTGAGCTTTGGAATAACCCAGATAAAGCAAAAGCTTTATTAATTGAAAAGAAAAGTGTAGAAGATTCGATAGAAGAATATGAATACATAAAGGATAGTATTTCTGATGCGCAAGAAATGATAGAAATTATCATGGAAGAGGATAGTGAAGGTGCAGAAGAAGAAGCCTTAGAACTGGAAAAGCAAGTAGAGGCTCTAAAAGAAAAAATAGAAGAAGTAAGAATTAAGACCTTGCTTATAGGGAAATTCGATAAAAACAATGCAATAATTTCAATTCATGCAGGAACTGGTGGTGTTGATGCTATGGATTGGGCAAGTATGCTTTTTAGGATGTATAGCAGATATTGTGATAAAAAAGGATATAAAACAACTATAGTCGAATATCAAGATGATACCGAAGCGGGAATTAAAAGTGCTACCCTTATGGTTGAAGGGGAAAATGCTTATGGGTATTTAAAGAACGAACAAGGTGTGCACAGATTGGTTAGAATTTCACCGTTTAATGCAGCAGGTAAGCGACAGACGTCCTTTGCCTTGCTTGAGGTAATTCCTCAAGTAGAAGATGATCTTGCTGTTGATATCAACCCTGAGGATTTAAGAATAGATACGTACAGAAGTAGCGGTGCCGGTGGACAGCATGTTAATACCACAGATTCTGCTATTAGAATAACGCATATACCTACAAATATTGTAGTTACATGTCAAAACGAAAGGTCGCAACACCAAAATAAAGATGTTGCAATGAGAATACTGGTAGCTAAGCTTGCTAAAGTAAAGGAAGAGGAACACAAGGAAAACCTTAACGAAATAAAGGGTGATTTTTCTCTGATAACTTGGGGAGCACAAATACGTTCGTATGTATTTCAACCATATACCATGGTTAAAGATCATAGAACGGGTGCCGAAAAGGGTAATCTCAATGCTGTAATGGATGGTGATTTAGACTATTTCATATCGGAAAAGTTGAAAAAAGATTCACTAGATAGAAGGAGTTAGAAATATATGAGTAAAAAAGCGGTTATATTTGATTTTGATGGTACTATAATGGACACAAACGATTTGATTCTAAATTCATGGCAGCATACATTTAATCATTATGAAGGAAAGAAAAGGGGCAAGGAAGAAATCTATTCTACCTTTGGAGAAACCTTAGATTACTCTATGAAGAATTTACTTCCCAATGTAGAAACAAACGAAGCTATTGAGAAATATAGAGAATATCAAATAGCTCATTCGGAAGAGGAAATTAAACTTTTTGATGGAATTGTAGAGTTGCTTGAAGAATTAAAGAGCAGAGGGTTGGTCCTTAGCATAGTTACTTCAAGACTTAGAAACACAACAATGAAATATTTGAAGAGTTTTAATCTTTTGGATTACTTTGATGTAATAGTAACATGTGACGATACTAATGTTCATAAGCCAAAGCCAGAACCGGCACTAATAGCATTAAAACAATTAGATGTTAAAAAAGAAGAAACGATAATGGTTGGTGACACTAGATTTGATATAGGGTGTGCTAACAATGCAGGAATAGATTCAGTGCTTGTAAACTGGGGAGTTGCATATAGACAAGAAAACTTACCTAGCGAGTTCATACCGAAATACGTTATTAACAAACCAATGGAACTTTTAGAGGTGATATAATGCTTAATGTTTATTATGGTCGTAGCAACATTGATTTTGAAAAATTTGTTTATGATAATTTAGGCCAAAAGGCCTTTATTGTTGTGCCCGATCAATATAAACTTACGGCTGAAAAACAGGCATTAAAATACCTTGAACGCAGTAGCATAATAAACATAGAAATAACAGGAATCATGGGACTCGGCAGAAGACTTCTTGACGAACAGGGTATGGCATTACCACAAATAATTGACAGCTACGGAAGACGTATGCTTGTAGGAAGAATAATAAAAGACAATCAAAACAAGTTGAGAGCGTTTAAAGGCCTAACAGATAAAAATGCTTTTATCGATTTGGTTTGTGATTTCATCTCGGAATTTAAACAGAATAACGGAACAGAAGATGTGTTAGTAGATCTTAAAAGGGATATTGAAGAAGATGGTATCTTAAATTGCAAACTAGAAGATTTAGGAATAATACTTACCGAATACGAGAAACTGCTAGAAGGCAAGTATATGGATAATGAGGATTATATAGATAACTATATTACCTCGATTTCCAATTCTGAGCTGATAAAAAACAGTGAAATTTGGATATATGGCTTTAATAGCTTAGCGCCAATAATGGTCAAACTCATTGAGCAACTATCTCTTTCTGCGAAAAAGATAAATCTGGTTATAAATTATGACGAAGACTTGCAAGCGGGCAGACAATTTTTGTTGTCAAACAAATTAATAAATACTCTTAAAATTAACTTAGAAGAAGTTAATTTGCATAAAATAGACGATATTTACAATATAGAAAAGGCTGATGATTTAAACAAATTGGAAACATCGATTTTTAATGAAGGACTAATTAGTTATAAAGAGGCTGAAGCAAAAAACATTAAGATGGTCGCTGCGGCCAACCCGTATTACGAGGCGGAAAGTGCTGCTGCGTATGTACTTGATCTTCTAAGGAATGAAAACTATAGGCTTCGAGATATAGCAATAATTTGTAATGACGAAAATAAAAGAGGTTCTATTATTAGAAGAACCTTTGAAGAATATGGAATAGATATCTTTAATGATAATACGAAACAAATAAGCAGCTCACCGATTATACGATATATAATTAGTCAGCTTCAGTTTATAAACAAGGGCTTCGTTACAGATGACATATTTACTATGCTTAAAACAGGTCTTTACGGAATTGATAATGAAGATATAGAGACATTCGAAAACTATGTGAAAAAGTATAATATCAAAGGTTCTATGTGGAAAAAAGAAATTAAATATGGTAGTTTCGAATACTCTGAAGATGAACTGGCTAAATTGGAATTAATCAGGCGAAAGGTTATTATCCCGATGGTAGAGCTGGAAAATTTAGTGTTAAAAAGCACTTCGTATTCCGATTTTGTACTTAAATACTATAAATATTTAGTGGACGAACGAGAGTTTAGCAAGGAAGTATTTAATCTGAGTAAGATTCAGGAAAGAGAAAAATACTTCGAAGAAGCGTTGGAAACTAAGCAGATATTTAATACTGCGTTTGACTTAATGAATCAGCTCTCTCAGGTACTAGGTGATGAAGAATTTAAATTAGATAGATTTATAGATATATATTTAGTTGGCTTAAAAAATGTAAAAATTGGTGTTATACCACCGACTGTAGATGAAATATTACTAGGCAGTAATCAGAGAACAAGGATTGGTTCGGTTAAAGCTCTATTGATTATCGGTTTGAATGAAGGGGTTTTGCCCCTAAGCCCACAGCTCGAAGGCTTGTTTTCGGTAGCGGAAAAGGAAAAGATTATTGGCAAGGGATATAACCTAGGTAAATCGGATGAGAATTTCGTGTTAGAGGAGTTTGCTGCTGTATATAGAAATATAACAAAGCCTACTGAAAAACTTTTTTTAAGCTATGCGCTATCTGATGAGGAAGGTAATGAACTTAAACCATCTCAAATAATAGAAGAAGTGAGATATTTACTTCCTAAGCTGAAGCCAGAAAACGATATAGTAAACAGCAAAGAAAGCACGCTTTTAGTAAATGGTAGACTAGGTACACTAAGGCATCTTATTGAATACATAAGAGAGACTCCTGAAGGTGAATTAGATAAAACGTGGGTAGACGTATACAATTGGTTCATGAGAAACGAAGAAAGCAGACTGGATTCTGTAATAAAAGGTTTAAGTGAAGACAATAGCAAGGAAAATTTGAGCAGAGAATTGACAGAGATTTTGTTCAGCAAAGGTGATGAATTTGTCTTTAGTCCTTCTAGGCTAGAGAAATATACAAAATGTCCTTTTGAACATTTTGTAATGTACGGACTAAGACCTAAAGAATTACGCTCGTTCAGTTCAACAGGCAGAGAAATCGGAGACGTATATCATGAGTGCTTGATGAAAATATCTAAAAATTTAACACAAGAGAATGTTAGTATAACTAGCGATGAGTCAAAGTGGATGAAAGTTACAAAAGAAGAATGCGAATTAATGGTAGAAGATGTGCTAAGCAATCTTTCTGACGAATACAGAGACGGTCTTATGAAATCAAATACCAGAGAAGAATACAGATTAACTAGAATAAATGAAATATGTAAGAGTGCATCTTGGAATATGATATGCCAAATGAGATCTTCTAATGTTAAGGAAGCTTTCTTTGAAGAAAAGTTTGCTAAAAATGGTGTCTTCAAGCCTATAGTTATAAACACTGGAAGTGATAAAGTAAATATAGAAGGAAAGATTGATAGAGTAGATATTCTTAATGGGAATTCCGTCAGAATAATTGATTATAAAACGGGAAATGAAAGCTTTAATGCTAACGAAGTAGGCAAAGGGTACAGGCTACAACTAATGCTATATCTAGCTGCGGCTCAAGAAGAAAAGAGAGATGCTGCTGGTGTGTTTTATTTTTTAATCAAAGACAAGATTTTAAAAGCTGACGGAATAAAACAAGATGAACTGGATGATAAAATAGACTCAGGTAAAGAAGCGGCATATAGGCTAGATGGTCTTTTTGTTGATGAAGAAAGTATAATAAATGATTTGGCCAATGATAAACAAGGTATGGTTCCTTCTAGCATAATAAAGGCTAGATACAACAAAAAAGAGGCGAAATGGAAGCCTTCTAGTAAGAAAGCGGCTATGGACGAGGATACCTTTAAAAAGTTGCAAGAAGAGGCTGTATTGGCAGCTACAAGCATAAGCAAAGGTATAATAGAAGGAGAAATATCTTTAAGGCCCGTTAAACTTAGAAGAAAAGGCAACTTAACTGAGTGTGAGTACTGTGGGTTCAAAGGTATTTGTAAGTTCGATTTAGACTTTGAAGACAATAAATATTACTATATATAACAAGTAAAAAAAGCCTTTACAATTAAAATGAACGTGGTATAATGGACGGAGGATTAGTTATATTATTAACAATATATTGTATCTAAGCAATAGAGGAGGATATTTATTATGAAAGTAGGAGTATTAGGAACCGGTACTATGGGAGCTGGAATCGTCCAAATCCTAGCAACAGACGGCCACGAGGTTGTAATGAGAGCAAGAAGAGAATCTTCTATTGAAAGAGGATTTGCTACTGTTACTAAGAATCTTGATAGAATGGTTAAAAAAGAAAAAATTACTGAAGAAACTAAATTAGAAATACTAGGTAGAATTCATGGTTCTACAGATCTTAATATTATTGCTGATGCAGATCTAGTAATTGAAGCAGCTACTGAAGATATGGAGTCAAAGAAAGCGTTGTTTATTGAACTTGATAATTTATGTAAACCGGAGACTATTATTGCTACAAATACTTCATCTTTGTCTATCACTGAAATCGCTGCAGCTACAAAAAGAGCTGATAAAATTATAGGAATGCATTTCTTTAATCCAGTTCCAATGATGAAGTTAGTAGAAATTATTAAAGGACTTGCGACATCAGATGAAACGATGGAAACTATTATGAATCTAGCAAAAGATTTAAAGAAAACTCCTGTAGAAGTAGAAGAAGCACCTGGATTCGTAGTTAATAGAATTTTAATTCCGTTAGTTAACGAAGGTATTGGAATCTATGCAGACGGCGTAGCTAGTGCTGAAGGAATTGATTCTGCTATGAAATTAGGAGCAAATCATCCAATGGGACCTTTAGAATTAGGCGACCTAATAGGACTTGACGTATGTCTAGCAATTATGGATGTTCTTTACGAAGAGTTTGGTGATTCAAAATACAGAGCTCATCCACTATTAAGAAAAATGGTAAGAGGCGGATTATTAGGCAGAAAGTCTGGTAAAGGTTTCTACGATTACAGCAAATAAATAATAGATCAAATGACCGGATATCCGGTCATTTTTTATGTTCGCCCAGCATGGGCATAATCTCAAGGGTGAAAGTCCCAAGTGCGGAAGTAGTTGAAACAATAAGCATATAGCCGAAGGCAAGGGTGTCTATCGTGAGGTAGAATCTGAAGGAAGCATTAGGCAAATCTCT
>JAENWG010000071.1 GCA_016650175.1 Peptostreptococcaceae bacterium
GAGTACTATAAGAATGGCTCCCCTAAAAAATCAAGCCTTTTTAAAAGAATCTATATTTCTGACATAATGAAACAGATGGGCGAGGGGGACCGTTATGAAATTAAGGATGTTTATGTAGGTAAGGGAAAGAGCCTAAAAACAAGGCTTATTTTATATAAATTAACAAATGATCAATTGAAAAAAAGAACAGAAAAGTCTGTGAAGAATGCTAAAAAAAAGGGTATAGAAAAAAGTGATAATACTATTGAATTATTAGGTATATCTATTTATATAACGAATATTAAGGAAGAAGTTTTAAGTGAAAAGCAGGTTCATGAGTTTTACAGTTTAAGATGGCAGATAGAAATAATTTTTAAAACATGGAAATCCATATTTAGTATACATGTTGTAAAGTTAGTTAAAATAGAACGGTTTAAATGTCAACTTTATGGGAAACTTATTTTGCTACTCATAAGCTCCGCTATAATGTTTAAAATGAGGACTTTAGCTTTAAAAAATAAAGGGCTTGAAGCCAGTGAAATTAAAACTTGTGAAATAGTTCATGAATATATTGATAGGCTATATTTTGAGCTTATTAAATTCCCTAATAAAATTTTTAACACCTTAAAATTAATATTTAAAAAAGTAGTTATGAATGGTCTAAAATCTCATAAAAAGGATAAGAAAACTGTTTTTGATATTCTTGGAGTTTGTTATAAACTAACATCAGCACAAGCTAAAGTTGCAGCATAAAACAACTTAATAAAATTGTAAAATTCTCACTATATACGTGTTTTTTTTGGTGTACCCTAAAATTGTTTGAATACTAAGGTACACTTAAAATTTACCATTGAAATTCATCAAAAGAAAAATTATTGGTAAAATATAGTATTTGATGATGACCTACTAGTATTCAATATGCCTTAGCTTGATGGCTATGAGACTGTACCCCTATATAGAATGATTGAGTTAAGTAAAAGTTAAACGTAACTAGAATTGATGTACGTCGTCGGGTACCCAAAAAAGGACCAACTTTGGCATTAGAAGCTTGTTCTCTTTTTGGGTGACGGTATACGTGCCCTGAACTTATCCTTCCCAATCCTCTATGCTACTAGTAACTACAATAGATATAAAATAAAATGATTATTATAATAAAAATTACGACTTAATGATTTAGCTAGGGAATTGTTATAAGCTTTCTTAAACAATATATATTAAATTTTTTTGAGGAAATAATACAAAATTAGGAGGATTTTTGAATGAATCTTGAAATTAATGATGTAAAGAATGCTATCATAAGTGGTAAAACAGTACTTGGCATTGAGCTTGGTTCAACACGAATTAAAGCAGTTCTAATTAGTGAAGATAATGTACCTATCGCGTCCGGCAGTCATGACTGGGAAAACCGATATGTTAACAGTATTTGGACTTATAGCTTAGAAGATGTTTGGGATGGCCTACAGGACAGTTATCAGAAGATGGTTGAAGATGTTAAACAACAATATGGAGTAATAATCCAGACATTAGGAGCAATCGGTATTAGTGGTATGATGCATGGTTATATGGCTTTTAACAAAGAGGGAGAGCTTTTAGTACCATTCCGAACATGGCGTAACACTATTACCAAGCAGGCTTCTGAAGAACTAACAGAAAAATTTAACTATCACATTCCTCAAAGATGGAGCAGTGCTCATCTTTATCAGGCTATCTTAAATAAGGAAGAGCATGTAGCTGATATTAGTTTCCTGACAACCTTAGCAGGATATATTCATTGGAAACTGACAGGGAAGAAGGTTTTAGGTGTTGGCGATGCAGCCGGTATGTTCCCTATTGATATAAATACAAAAAGCTTTAATGTACATATGATTAATCAGTTTGATGAATTGATGGCTTCTAAAAATTTCTCATGGAAACTTGGGGATATTCTTCCAAAGGTTTTAGTAGCAGGTGAAAATGCTGGTGTTCTCTCTGATGAAGGAGCAAAGCTTTTGGACGTCACAGGACGGTTGAAACTTGGGACTCCACTTTGTCCTCCTGAAGGTGATGCAGGAACAGGCATGGCAGCAACTAATAGCGTTGCAAAGCGTACGGGTAATGTCTCTGCTGGAACATCTGTTTTTGCAATGGTTGTACTTGAGAAGGAATTGTCAAAGGTCTATCCTGAGCTTGACCTTGTTACAACACCTGACGGTAATCTGGTAGCTATGGTTCACTGTAATAACTGTACTTCAGATTTGAATGCATGGGTTGGATTGTTTAAAGAGTTTGCAGAAGCATTTGGTGTAGAAGCTGACATGACAAAGTTATTTGCAACTTTATATAATAAGGCACTTGAGGGCGATCCGGACTGTGGAGGCTTATTGGCTTACAATTATTTTTCAGGTGAACATATTACCAATTTTGAAGAAGGACGTCCGTTGTTTGTGCGCACACCAGAAAGCAATTTCAACCTGGCTAATTTTATGCGTGTTCATTTATTCACATCATTGGGCGCACTAAAAACTGGTTTGGATATTCTTCTGAAGCAAGAAGGAGTTCTAGTGGATCAAATCTTAGGTCATGGCGGTTTATTTAAGACGAGAGGTGTAGGTCAGAGCATTCTGGCTGCAGCTATTAATACTCCAGTTTACGTTATGGAAACAGCAGGAGAAGGTGGAGCATGGGGAATAACATTGCTTGCATCCTATATGCTTAACAAAGCGGAGAATGAGACTTTAGAGGATTATCTCGAAAAGAGAGTATTTGCAGGTGAAACAGGTACAAAGATGAATCCTGATCCTAAGGATGTTAAAGGATTTGAAAAATTTATTAAACGGTATACCAGGGGACTTGCTATAGAAAGAGCAGCAGTAGATTCACTCACATAGAAATTTTAAAAAAGCAGAGGAGCGCTAATGAAATATTAGCATTCATATGCTTTTTCTATATGGGTAGTTTTGACTATCCCGCCAAAAAGGTATATTAGTGGCAAAATATATTATTAATGTGGATTTTGGGCGTTTTGAAAGTTACACAATGTACTTGTGTAACTTTCGGTTCTTTGATTTATCAACGCTTTACAAGAGTTTAAATAAAAATTGCAGAATGAATGTTACTTATCAATGCCAATATTTAAGCTATGTAATATTCATGGTTTGAAATTATTAAATATTATTTTTAAGTACGTGGAATACTGGTACTGCCTCATATTAACATACTAACATACCTTTTCGGGGGGATAGGCAAAAACATCCAGTTTCAGCTAGATATTCTTTAACTGCCTTAACACATGTCTCCGAAAGAGGCAAATCTTTTTCTTTACCCGTCTTGATTTCCAAGATCCGAATACGATTCTGGCGATATACATTGCTGACTTTTAGCTGCAGCAAATCAGAAATCCGTAAGCCGGAGTTGATTCCTAAAATGAAAAGCAACCAGTCCCGAAGGCTTTGCGCTTTTAGCACTTTTTTCATGGCCTCTAGCTTTTTTTTATCACGAATGGGTTCAACTTTCCTCAAAACTTATCGTCTCCCTTAATGTATCTCGATTGCTTATATTATATAAAAGAAGTACATTGAAAGCAAGTTCTAAAATGTTTTTATAATTCACAATGCCCATTAGTCCAGTAAAATCAAGGGTTAAGAGGATTTTTGCGAATGTAACAGAAGTGAGTGATATGCTCCCCTTAAAGTAGACAGATTAAATAATAAAAATCTGTTACTAGAAAGGGGATCATTTTTATGTCTAGAAGAACTAAATATACCACAGAAGAAAAGTATGAAATTTTAAATGAGTATGATAATGGAATTGGAACAATGAATGAGATTGCTAGTAAGTATAAGATCAATAGAGTAACTTTATATAATTGGAGATACAACTATAGTAAATATGGAATAGATAGATTAAAAGAATCTGAAACATTCAAAAGATATTCAAAGGAACTAAAGGAACTGGCTGTAAAAGACTACTTATCAGGAAAATTTTCACAGAGAGAAGTTGTGAATAAATATGAAATATCGAACATATCGGTACTGCAAAGATGGACAAACAAGTATAATGGTCATAGGGAAATAAAGGCAACACCGAAGGGAATGAGCCAATCTATGACAAATGGAAGAGTTACTTCTTTGAAAGAAAGAATTGAAATAGTATATTACTGTATTGCTCAAAACAACGACTATAAGCAAGCTGCTGATGTTTATAAAGTATCCTATGAACAAGTATATCAGGGGGTTGTGTAGTAATGGAACAGAAAACCGGTATAAGAACAGAAAATAGTGGTAGTAATCTTTTTCAAATTTAAAATCTTCAATGTTACACAATGTACTTATTTAACTTTTCTTTTCCTAACTTCTCGAATTAGTGTTGA
>JAENWG010000063.1 GCA_016650175.1 Peptostreptococcaceae bacterium
AGTGATGTTATTGTGGAATAACATCATATAATATAGTATAATACCCCTAGACGTTAGGGGGTATACATATGGCTGAATTAAAAGTATTAAAAGGCGGTTTATCAAAAGATGTAAATATTTTTTCAGATATGAAATTCATAAATTGCATGGCTACTGACACTAGACTAATGGGTGTAGTCGCACTAAAGCTTCTTTGGAATTATAAAAGCAATGATTTCATACAGCTATTTCATCTTGATTTTTCTGAATACGGGGTTGATGGCTATTATGATACAGATACAACTGACAATATAGAATCTAAATGGATACATATGTCTGGAGGTCTAGGTGGAAACGAAGTTAGCATAACTTTTCCTGAAGTATTAGGATTAATAAACCACTCTCAACGTATCAACCTTAAACATCGTAAAAATCATTCAGATGATTTAATAGATTTCCAGATGTTTATAGAAAGTATATACAAACATATGTTAGAAGCTTCCGACGGAATAGTAGATGACGGAACCATTTTTATGGATAGTACATGTAAAAAAATATCAAATCACTTTGAATCCATTAATTATTTTATAATGCGCATCTACGATGATGATTTTTGTGCTGCTAATCACATTTCTATCTTTAACAGGGATAGATTAAGCGAAATAATTCTTCTTTGTAATCAGAGCGGATCCCTTATTCGAAATAAAATAATAGAAACAAGTGATAATAAATACAGTTGCAAAGCTCTTTTATTAACTGATAACGGCTATTATTATTTAGATGTAAGTATAACTATTGATCCTGCAAACAAAAAGATAAAGGAATACTATGTCAACCATGAACAAAAAGTGTCCGAAATTGAAGCGGCCTTTTATACTAGGCAAAGAGAATATATTACAATGTTTAAAATAAATTCTTCTCTAGAAGATTTCGATTTGGAAAAAAGTAAATTTGTAGATTCCCTTGATTACAAAAATAAGGATACAGGTTTTCTACATATCATATACAACAAAAACAACAACCATGTTTGTAATAGAAATTATTTTATGAGCGGTGATATGTATGGTGCATATTTTGTGACAAAGTCAAATCAATTGTTACTCATGAGTCATAAGATAATTAATATAACCAGAATGGAAGATGATCTCTTATCTTCTACTCTTATGGATAATTTAGAATTAGTAGATAGATATCAATTTGAACATCAAATACTTGAAAGTTTTATGAATCACTATGATTCAGACTTTGAAAACTTTATATATGAACCCAATGAATAAATATAGATTTTTTGTCTAAAATACTCGTAAATAATATTTATGTTAACTCTTGTTCGTTTTTTTTAGAGAAGTTTTCAACATCAATTAAAGCCCTATATATAGCCACTGCTAATCTTTTTCCACACCCTAAGGCCAAATTGTATACAATTTAATTAACAGGCTTATGTGGAAAACTTTACACCCGTAACACACTGCAATTTCAATGTGTTAACTGTTATAGTTAATTTGTCAATAGGAGTTATCCACATATTTTTTTGAAACTTATTCATCAATTTGTTCTAATATCAATAACATTCACAGGAGGAGTCATATGAGCACGCTAAAACTGTTTCAAAATGACGTTTATCTAAAAAGCGTAACCGTTGTATTAACTGAAATTAATAAAAATAAAAAAGGTATTGACCTTGTATTGGATAAAACAATCTTCTTTCCTGTCGGCGGAGGCCAAAGTTGCGACATAGGCACTATAGATAAATATCACGTAATCGATGTTTTTGAAGATGGTGAAGGATTAATTCACCATATAATTTCAGAGCATGATTGTATGCTTGATACAAATACTGAAATTGAAATTGAAATTGACTGGAATCTACGATTCGAAAACATGCAAAGACACTGCGGAGAACATATCTTATCTGGCATATTCCATAAAGAATATGGTGGAGTAAACAGAGGTTTTCATATGGGCAATGATTACATGACTATAGATATCAGTTTAGAAGGCAACTCGAATTTTACCGAAATAAATTGGGACATGTGTCTTAATGCTGAAATCATTGCTAATGAAATTGTTTGGCAAAACGAACCGGTAAACGTATTTAGATTTGCAAACTATGAAGAAGCTAAAGATTTTCCTGTAAGAAAACCTCTTGAATTTGATGAGGATATTTCTATAGTCTGTGTTGGTTCACCCGAAAATCCTTCAGATAGCGTAGCTTGCTGTGGCACTCACCCTGATACTGCCGGTCAAGTAGGTTTTATAAAAATATATAAAGTTGAGCCAAATAAAGGAATGTATAGAATATATTTTGATGTAGGTAAAAAAGCTCTTTTAGACTATGATAAAAACTATGACGTACTAACCCAGCTTACTAATCACTTTTCAGCAGGCACTAGTGATGTCATGGAAAAGATAAAAATACGGGAAGAAAAAAATAAAACTGCAAAAGATAGAGTATACAAGCTTGCTAAGCACATATCCTCATTAGAAGAAAGTAATATCAGAAAAACATTGTCAAACAATCCTACGGCATATAAGTTTGATATTTTAACCATAGAAGAATTATTAGTTGTTGGTAGAAATCTATCCGAATCATTGACATCTGTGTTATTCTTAGTGCATAACCCTACCAATACAATACTTCTGTTTTCAAATGGAAAACCGGATTGCGGAAAATTAGTTAATGATAATGCCAATATATACGGTGGTAAGGGTGGCGGCCACAAAGAATCAGCCAGAGCAATATTTCCTAAAGAAGAATACATAGACGTATTTATAGATTTAATAGAAAAACATTTGAGGTAAAACATGTCATCAAGAAAACAATTCATATTCGCGGTAGTAGTATTTGGAACACTAGGACCATTCATCAGACAGATTAATCTACCACCAACCGAACTAGCACTCTATCGAGCTATACTAGCTGCAGGCTTTTTATCATTTTACTTAATAATAAAACAAACGGCCTTTGACTTTAAACAGATTAAAAAAGAAATGGTTTTACTATTTTTCTCAGGTGCGGCCATGGCTTTAAACTGGATATTTTTATTTAAAGCTTTTAATCACACCACTGTCTCACTAGCAACTTTAAGCTACTATTTTGCACCAGTTATAGTTATACTTGTATCCACGCTTATTTTTAAGGAAGCAATAACAACTAAAAAAGTTATTTGTTTCATAGCATCTACAATGGGTTTAATTTTAATGACTGACATAGGTGAAAGTAGCGGAAGTCAACTGAAAGGCATCCTTTTTGGACTCACAGCAGCTTTCTTTTACTCTATAGTAATTCTGTTTAATAAGTTCATAAAAAACGTACCAGCTATACAAAAAACGCTCTTACAGTTCATTGCTGCTATAGTAGTACTGCTCCCTTACGTTCTAATTACAACAGGCATTAATATTACCTCTATTAACGGCTCTGGGCTCATTAGTTTACTAATAGTTGGATTATTTCATACAGGCTTTACTTACGTGCTATTCTTTGGTTCTGTTAAGGAACTGTCTGGACATGAAGTTTCCCTTCTAAGTTATATTGATCCACTTGTAGCTGTTATTGTATCTATCATAGTTCTTAACGAAAGCATATTACCCATTCAGTTATTAGGTGGAGCTATGATTATAGGTTTTACACTTATTAATGAAACAGAAAAAAAAGAAAAAACGAAAAATAACAATATGTCTGCTTAGTCTAAACCACCGATTATATCGGTGGTTTTTTATTGCAAATAAATAGAGGCTAATACTCGCCTCTATTTATTAACTACTATTCTGTTATGTCATACGGTTTTAAATCAGGGCTTATTATTAAGTGAGCTTCTGTTGCTGCAATTACATCTTCAACTGTATAGTCATGGTGTAATTCAGTAAGAACCAAACCTTCTTTGGTAACTTTGATTACGCACATTTCTGTTACTATTATGTCTACAACTCCTAGTGCTGTTAACGGAAGTTTACATTCTTTTAAAATCTTCGGCTTAGAAGCACCAGTCTTTTTATCGAACTGCTGATGAAGCATCGCAATAACTACTTCTCTAGCTCCATTTACAAGATCCATAGCGCCACCCATACCTGCGTACATTTTACCCGGAATAATCCAATTAGCAAGGTTACCTTTTTCATCAACCTCCATAGCGCCAAGCACTGTGGCATCTACGTGTCCGCCTCTTATTATACCAAAAGATGTAGCACTGTCGAAATAGTTTACTCTAGGTGTTACTTTTACATAACCACCACCAGCATTTATTATTTCACTATCTTCTTCGCCTCTTTCACATGTACCCGCAAGTCCCGTAAAACCGTTCTCCGATTGAAGTGTGATATGAACACCTTCAGGTAAATAGCTACTTACCATAGTAGGAAGACCTATTCCAAGGTTAGCTACGTATCCGTCTTTAAACTCTTTCGCACATCTCTTAGCGATTCTGGTTTTTAAATCTGCCATGGTTTTTCTCCTTCCACTATCATATCAACTAGAACTCCAGAATGTTGGAAAGTATCAGGGTCTAATTCTCCTGTTTTAACTAATCTTTCAGTAGCTATAATGTTATGATCTGCAGCACCTGCCATTAGGTAGTTAAAGTTTTTAGTTGTTTTATTGCAAAGGAAATTACCAAACTCATCACAAACAGATGCTCTACAAAGAGAATAATCCGCACGTAATGGTTTTTCTAACAAGTACATTTTTCCATCTATTTCAATTTGCATCTTTCCTTCAGCAGCAATTGTACCAACTCCAGTTGAAGTAAGAACTCCACCTAAACCAAAGTTATTCGCTCTGATTTTTTCTACTAAAGATCCTTGTGGAACAAAAGTACATTCCATAGTACCATCTACGATACCTTTTCCAACTAGTGGAGTTAATCCTACGTGTGAAGCAATTAAATGGTCTATTACTCCTGCTTCTAATAGTTTCCCTGTTCCACGTGGAGTATCATATTCGTTATACCAACCTCTTGGTAATCCACCATCATTGCATATTACTGTAAGGTGCTTAACACCTTTTTCCAGTATCGCATCTATTAGGATTTCCGGCGTACCTGTTCCCATAAATCCTGCTACCATGATAGTCATGCCATCTTGTAACCCTGCAATTGCTTCTTGAGCAGTCCTCATTTTTCTGGCCATATTGAGTCACCTTCCCCTTCCCTTTTCATCCTTTTTAAACTAGATTCTTCACCTTATCACTATTTCAGTAATACCATATTTATTAGCAAACATGTTATGCCTATGTGCCAGTTCCGAATCCTGCATCATAACCTATCTCTTCTAGCGGCTTTTTCAGCTACTAATTCCTCAGAATATCTTGATATTTTTTTTGTAATATCAAGGTTGATTTTTTTAAGTATAGCATTAATGTTTCTCATATGCAACAATGTGCTTTGTCTAAGTTATGTCTACTACAGATGAGTACTTTCTGCACATCTCTTAAAAATCTAGGTTTTCCTTTATTCTCATAAAAATTTCTGACAGAATAGCAACTTGCCTATTCTTTACCACCGATTACATCGGTGGTTTTTAGTGTTGCACTTGTTATGATAAATTATCTGTAAAAAAACAGAGGCGAATACTCGCCTCTATATATTAAATACTATTCTGTTATGTCATAAGGTTTTAAATCAGGGCTTACTGTTAAGTGAGCTTCTGTTGCTGCAATTACATCTTCAACTGTATAGTCAGGATGCAATTCAGTAAGAACCAAACCGTCTTCAGTAACTTTGATTACGCACATTTCTGTTATGATTAAATCAACAACTCCAAGTGCTGTTACAGGAAGATTACATTCCTTTAAAATCTTAGGTTTAGAAACGCCAGTTTTCTTGTTGAATTGCTGATGAAGCATTGTAATTATTACTTCTTTAGCTCCAACTACAAGATCCATTGCGCCACCCATACCTGCATACATCTTACCAGGAATAATCCAGTTGGCTAGGTTTCCTTTTTCGTCAACCTGCATTGCACCTAGTACTGTAGCATCTACGTGTCCGCCTCTTATTATTCCAAAAGATGTAGCGCTATCAAAATAATTA
>JAENWG010000064.1 GCA_016650175.1 Peptostreptococcaceae bacterium
ACCGCTGAGAGCTACTATGGAAACCTATGGATGCAAGGTATCCTGGGAAACGGAAACCAATACAGCAATTGTTTCTAAAGATGGAACTACCGTTGAGGTAATGATTGGACAGAACTATATTCTTAAAAATAATACTAAAATTGCAATAGATTCTGCTGCAATAATTAAAGATGGAAGGACATATCTTCCAATAAGGGCAGTGCTTGAATCATTTGGTGCAAATGTCAGCTGGAACAATACATCCCAGACTGTAATGGTTTCCTCAATTAATGGAAAAGTTATGACTATCCACTATTTAGATGTTGGGCAGGGAGACAGCATTTTTATTGACTATGGAAACTATGAAGTGCTAATAGATACAGGAACAGCTGGTTATGGAGCAAAAGTTGTTAATTATATAAAGCCTTACGTTGATGGGAACCTAGAGCTTGTAATCTGTACACATATCCATGCGGATCACATAGGAGGAATCCCAGCTGTTTTAGCTGCTTTTAATGTGGAAACGGTTATTGATTCTGGTGAGGTAGGAACAACAGCTACTTGGAGAAATTATATGGCTGCGGTTGATAAAGAAGGCTGTGCTTTCTTAGTTGATAAAGATATGCAAATTGGTATTGGAGAAAATGCATGGTTAAATATTTATGATATAGTAGATGGAGACAGTGATACCAATAACAATTCTATTGTAGCAGAACTAGATTATAGCGGATTCAGTGCGTTATTCACTGGGGATCTAGATTTGAAATATGAAAGTATCGTTGCTGATAGAGTTGGCAAAAAAGTAAATGTTTTTAAAGCAGGGCATCATGGTAGTAATACGGCGAATTCACAAGCTTTGCTTAATATAATAATGCCTAGTCTTGTTATAATCAGTTATGGTGATGGAAATACTTACGGCCATCCTCACCAGGAACCACTACAAAGGTTTAAAAGTATTGGGGCATTAGTATTAGGCACAGCAATTTCTGGAGATATTACTGTTACAACAAGTGGACAGGGATATAACATCAATACATCTAATGCCTCAAGAAATACGCCGGTTTCACCTTCTGCTAATATTATCCCAGTTACTACCCCAACTCAGATTTCACCTATTGTGGTTGACGGAAACACTGCAGGAACAATATATATTGGAAATTCAAACACAAAGAAATTTCATATCAGCACTTGCTCATATGTTAAATCAATTAGTCCTGAAAATAAAGTGATATTTACTAGTAGGGCTGCAGCAGTTGCACAAGGATATGTGCCCTGTAAAGTGTGTAAGCCATAAATGTAGGATACAGCATTGTTAGGTAGGGTTTATTGTTTATATTGAAAAGATGGGTTAATAAGGAGCGGCACAGCGAAGGTAAAGCTTCTTGAGACGAATGATATGTGGTTAGGATTGACATATATGGAAGACAAGCAGATTGTGCTGGATGCAATCAAGGGGTTGGTTGCTAAGGGGCGTATATAAAGAGAAACTGTTCGGGTAGAACAGGATTATATATCTGACATGCTTTAGTAGACAAGTTGGTGAACATGTTAGTGAACATATTGGAAATCAACTTAGCATCAAAATTTAACTGAGCTGAAAAAGATTGATGCATATCTTCAAATTGGTAATCTTAACGATAATATTTAAGTAGCATGGAGGATTAAATGATTAAATTAAATGAAGTTGAAATAAAATTGGCTGAACAATTAATTTTAACAACTTTAAAGAAGGAGCCGAACATTACATATAAGGAAATGGCAGAAAGAATCAAACCGCCCGTTCATCATCGAAATCTTGGAAAACATTTAGGTAAAATTTCAGAATTATGTGCTGAATTGGGGTTACCATTATTGTCTGCAAAGGTTATAAACACTGTATCACATAAAGCAGGAGATGGTTTTTATCCCCTTTACAAACAATTTGGAATACCTACAGATGGATTATCAGAATCTCAATTATTCAAGCGGGAATTACAACTCATTCGAGACTGTAAAGACTGGCAGGTGTTAAGTGACAACCTAGGCTTAGATATTCATTTTGATAGCATCAATACGGTTGCAGCATTACAAAAGGAAATCCGATTATTGCCGATGAGTGCAGAATATGAATTCCAAAATATGAGTTACGAAGAAATTCAAGTTAAGTTTTTTTTGGACGAATTAATACATAAGAAAAATGGTTATTATAATTATAGAAATTCTGGTATAAATACAGCAAAAGGAACTTTGGTACTATTTCAATTTGAGAATGCTATTATTGCAAGTGCCGAGTTAACAAAAGTAGAAAAGTATGAAAAACCATTGGAAGGGATATACAAGGGATCATATATTTTTGATACTGAGAGTATTCAAGTATTTGAGCCAATAACGGCAGATGAATTAGCAGAAATAGATAAGGACTTTTCTTTTTTTTCTCGAGTAAAGCTGAAAATTGATGTATCTTATCAGGATAAGATACTTGCTTTAATAAAGAAAAAATCCCAGATATTAATCCCAGAAGAAATCCCTGAAAATGAAATTGAAAAATATCCAGAAGGTGCTAAAAGTCAAATTATAGTGAATGCTTATGAGCGTAACTCTAAAGCAAGACAAGAGAGCATCAAATTACATGGTAGTAATTGTGGAATATGTGGCTTTGACTTCGGGAAAATATATGGGGATGAATTTGCTGGGAAAATCCATGTCCATCACGTTAAACCTCTTAATGAAATAAATGATAACTATGAAGTTGATCCACAAAAGGATTTAATACCTGTTTGCCCTAATTGCCATATGATATTACATGCTAAAGTAGGTGGGGTCTATACGGTTCAGGAAGTAGAAAAATTCATTAAAAAAGCGAAATGAAATCATTCTATGCAAAGTGTATTCTGACAAATTTATTTAATGAAAGGAACGGATGGTTTGAATAATAACATAGTGACACATAAATTAATGGATACTAAATTGGAGGATTAAATGGCAAAATATCATAGCAGTGATGAAGTTTTAAAAGTGCTGTTTGAGTTGAAACTTACCGGAAATAATATATTTCGTGGGATAAGTAGAGACATAGAGCTGCTCCCAATAATACAGCGGTGCGGTCCACAAAATCTAGGGCAAGACAACATTATTGGCCTTAGAGAAAGTGAATACTTGATGCTAGATACATTTGTAAGAAAAGGATCATCATTTTTTTTAAGTAACTATGATGTTCTTGATTATGTCACCTGTGCCCAACATTATGGTTTACCAACCAGATTAATAGATTGGACAAAAGATCCTTTTGTTGCGTTGTATTTTTCAATCATCAGTAATGAAAGAGCAGAAAATGACATTTATAAGATATATTATGCAGATATAAGAGATCAGATTGTTATTGACAGATATTATGGAAGGTCAACACATGGTGATTTAGAATTCATAAAGCCGGAATTTATCCAACTCTACAAGAATTTCATTAACTTAATTGAAAATGGAGAGTTGTTGAACGCCATAAGACATAGGAAAGAGGCATTGAAAAGAATTGGAGTAGGTGCAATAGATGATGATTATTACAATGTATTTGATTTGGATGTAGAATACCCCACACCGATAAACCAAGAAGGATTAATAATATTTGATCCAAAACTTCTTAATAACAGACTAATAGCACAAGATGGATTGTTTTCGATACCGAGATCTATAGATTATAATAATGCGCGAGATGAAATACTAGATAAGACAGAGTGTATAGAATTCACACATGTTATAAGGGAAGAGCTTATTGGCAAACTCATGAATATGGGTTACACCAGAAGTAGACTATTTCCTGAACTGGGAGTGGTTGCAGAAAGCATAAAGTATGATTTCTATAAAAAAACTGAACATCTCAGCGGGTCTGCTAAACCAAAACAATGAAAAAATGCAGCACTACAAAGTGGATTAGACTGTAATATTGACGGCATAAGATCATAAAACAGATAGGCAATAAAAAAATTTAAAATAATGAGAAGAACTGAAACCCACAGGGGGTAGGGGTGTTCAGTTGACGCTGAAGCTTGCTGGGGTTTAAGACTGGCTGTGGAATGACCCACAAAAAGTGGACAGTCTAATTTTAGCCAATTTGGTGCATGATAAAGGCTGGAATGGGTAGGGTTGTTTTCGACCATTGGGGTTTTAAGACCCTGGAAAATAATACTGCCTACCAAATGGGGGCTGATTTTGTAGCAAACGACCTTAATATGATAGAATTTGCTACCCCGAAAGCTACCGCGTGAGTAATCCAGAGTAAAATTCCCACCGGGGCGCTATTTGAAAATATTATTCACTTACCCTTGCCTCTATATGTTCCAAACTTTTGCAAACCTTTCAGTATATGTATTATAATAATAAATAAAATCTGAATAAATAAATGCCAACTAAAAAGAAGGAAAGTATTACTCTACTTGGAAAAATTGGAGAAAAACATGAAAAAACTATTAGCATTATTAGTAATAGCATCACTTGTTTTTAGCACTACAGCCTGTTCTAAAACAAATGCAGCGGGGGATAAAGTGGAAACCGTTAAAGGGGTGGAAGCTACAATAACGTTAGGATCAGGAGAAATAAAAGTTGGGTCATACACGGGAGACGCGACAGCTGGGGTACCAAATGGGGAAGGAGTGTTTGATTATGCAAATGGTCAGTTCGAGGTTTGGACTTATACCGGCGGATTTGTAAATGGACAATTTGAAGGCCAGGGGAAAACCCTGTGGGATAACGGTATCTCTACATCCATCGAAGAAGGAATGTATAAAGGCGGATTATTGAATGGAGCCGGTAAAAGAATTTCTAATGGAATTCTTATTGAAGAAGGCGAATTTTCAAATGGGTATTTGAATGGACCAGGGAAGATATTTGATGATTCGGGGAAGTTACTGTATGAAGGTGAATTCATACAGGGGACGCCAAACGTAGAATCGGTTGGATTTAACACTCCAGTAATATATGCGGACTGGGAGTATTTCTGCACTAAAACCGAAACACATACTTCAATTGGAGACTATTCAACGGATGAAATATATGTGGTATATCTGATTTCTGCGAAAAACAATTCTTTAGGTCCAAGACAATTAGGAGATTTTTTTATGGTAAAAGATGCTATTGGAAGAAAATATAATATGAGTACAGAAGTATCACTTGCATATCATTTTGCATTTGACACAAATAACTGGTACTTGGATGAAACTGGAGCATCGTTGACATCAAGAGATATCCCCATTGTATTTGAGGTACCTAAAGATGCAATTTTTTTAGACCTGTATCCAGCAGATGCAGAGTACAAAGGGGTTGCTCCAATTTCAGTTCAAACTACTGAAGATTAGTTGCTATTTTATTTATACATAACAATAACAATAACGGTGTCAGATAAGGATATCAATTTAGCTATTACTTATTTTTTGAAATCAATTAAAATAGACCCTGATTATGCTGGTGCATATTATGATATTGCTTATACTTATTCTTTTAAGGAACAGTATGATAAGGCATTGGAATATACAATTGTAGGGATTACAAAGCAAACGGATGAAATAGCATTATCTGATTTATATAATATGAAAGGTACTATTTTGCAAGCTAAGAGTGATTATGAGGGAGCAAAAATTGCTTACAAGAAAGCATTGGAA
>JAENWG010000042.1 GCA_016650175.1 Peptostreptococcaceae bacterium
ATCTGCGCCAATTTTATCTGCCCAACGCTTTGTTACAGGCGCTCCACCAACCATTGTTTTAACACTATCTCTAAGGCCTTCTTCTTTTAATAACTCTTCGATTTCTTTTTGAACAGTCATAGTAGTCGTAAGTAATGCGCTGCTTCCTACAAATTCAGCTTTATGTTCTTTTACCGCATCAATGAAGTTCTGTGCAGGTACTTCTCTGCCTAGGTCAATAACTTTTACTCCGTTTGTCTTAACTAAAGAAGCTACGATACCTTTACCTATGTCATGTACATCACCTTCAACGGTACCAATAATTAGTGTTCCTTTAGGTTTTATGTTTGTCATGTCCATTCTACTTTCAATCTCTGCTGTAGCCATTTTCATAACTTCAGTTGCAAAGATTAATTCAGGTAGGAATATTTCACCCATTCCAAATTGATCCCCTAATACTTTCATTCCAACACTATAACCATCAGTTAACAGTTCAAAAAGTTGAACTCCTTCAGCTTCTGCTGCATGAAGTGCCTCCATTGCCATATCTTCATCTGCTTCAATAATAGCATTTTTTGCCATTTCTAATATACCAACTTTATCCATAAAACCCTCCTTTTATATGATTTGAATATACTTTCTTGTAGTATTCTTGTCTATATTTACATTATGGCCTAACCAATGTACTATTTCAATGTAATTTACTTGCATGTTATGGTAAAATTGTTATATACTCTAGATAAATTACTTAGGAGGACATATGCAAAGCTATATTTTACCACAAAAAACAAAACCAGATGAAACCGAACTTTCTAGTTATCTTATTGAATCAGTAAGATCTTTTTCGGATATAACCCAAATACCAGTCACTTATCTTTCTCCTCTCGGGAAAGTTGTACAATCATTCAATGCTGATTTAAAAATATGCAATCTGTTCCCTGTATATGATGATATCGACGGTCCTTGTGAAGCTAATCTAATGTCAGCATGCAATTTTTCTAAAACTCTTGGAGAACCATACATATTTTTATGCAAATCATCTTTAACAAACATTATAGTGCCTTTATTAATACAAGGGGAATGCTATGGTCACTTTGTAGCTGGACCAATTATTATGGGTAAGTTAAGAGAAAGCAATTTTACTAAATTTGTGGATCTGAATTCTCTTACTTTTAAGCAATTAGATGTTGCTAAAACATTTACTAAGAGTATGCCTACATATAGCCCCGGAAATCTTTCTAAAATTGCTGTTATGCTATTTAATGCTGTCACTGCTTCTCTCGTAACTAATAGTGACTATCAGCAACTAAAAGCGGATTGCTATAACCACGTAGATATAAACACCGGGATAAAAGAAGCAAAAAAATCTAAGGCCAGCTATCCATATGATATGGAAAGCGACCTTATTAACCTAACTATTAAAGGCAATAAAGAGGATGCAACTAAAGTTGCTACAGAATTAATTAAACAACTATCAATATTTGAATCTGGGGACTTACAATCTGTAAAGTCAAGGCTTCTTTGGTTATTTGCTATTATCACCAGTTTATCTAAAGACAGCACCTCTGAACTTTTAGATGTATTATATACAACAACTGATATAATCGGTAAATTGGATAAAGCTAACAATTTTATTGAGCTTCAAAAGAATACAATTGCTTTAATCAACAGTATAACTTCTGCTTTAATTAGTAAGTATTACTCAGGTTCATCAGAACTTATAATCAAATCTATTGAATACGTTACAACCAACAAATCAAAAAAACTTTCTACGAACGATACGGCAAATCTCTTACATGTTAATTCTTCTTATCTTTCCACTTTGTTTAAAAAAGAAATGAAAGTTTCTTTTACTGATTTTGTTAAGGCTGTGAAAATCGAATATGCATGTACATTACTTATTAATTCAACTATCAGCATAAATAATATAGCTAATGAATGTGGCTATATTGATATTAGTTATTTTACAAAAGTATTTAAAAAGGTTACCGGACTAACCCCTAAACAATATAGTAATACTTTCACTAAATAGGCTTAGTGATATTTATTATTATATAGATGGCTTAATATCAATTACTGGTGAACCATCTAGCATATCTGCACCCGCAAAACTAATTTTATTGTCATTGATTTCAAGTATCTCAACTTCCGTAACACCTAAAGAATTTGGTCTATCAGGTGATCTTGTAGAAAAAACTCCCATTGGAACTGGGGATAATCTAGCACGAGTTATCAATTCATATCCCTTAGAAAGATGAAAGCAAAATATAACAGTAATTTTCATGCCCGCTCTTAAGTCTCTAATGCCATCTTTATATTCTGGTAGCATCTCTATCGTTCCAAGGCTATTCTTAGATTCTTTACCTTGATGTGGCGCCTGTTTTCTTTCTGCATATTCAGAATTAATATAGCCTATTGCATTGATTGTAAATTCACTTTTCATATTAACCTCTTATCTTTTATTATCATTATAATTAGTAACTACTATTTACATTTTAACATTTTAAAACCCTGATAACAATCAGATGTTATCAGGGTTTTAGTTTAATGCTTTTTAATTATTTTGCAAGTTGTGCAGCTACTTCTGCAGCAAAGTCTTCGCTCTTCTTTTCGATTCCTTCGCCTACTTCGTATCTTACCATTTCAACAACTTTCATAGCCTTGCCAACTTCCTTAGCAACTGTTTCAACATACTGTTCAACAGTTAAGTCGCCATTCTTTACGAATTTTTGTTCAACTAGGCAAACTTCTTTAAGTTCTTTTTTAATCTTTCCTTCAACTATTCTTTCTACCATTTCAGGCTTTTTGCCTTCGTTAAGAACCATCTGAGTCAAGATTTCTTTTTCTTTTGCAATATATTCTTGATCAATACTTGTTTCATCTACAAACTTAGGATTCATAGATGCAACTTGCATAGCAACATCTCTGCCTACTACTGCTACTTCTTCTCTAGTTGCTTCAGTTTCTATACCAACAATTGCACCAATAGTTCCTCCGCCATGAACATATCCTGTGTAAACAACTCCTGGAGTTGCGCACTTTACGAATCTTCTTACATTCATGTTCTCACCAATCTTAGAAATTTTGGTGTTTAAAACGTCTGTAACTGTACCTTCTTCTTTGTAGCTAAGTGTCATGAAGTTTTCAATAGATTTATCTTCAGTAGCCAAAGCTATTTTAGCCAAGTCTTCAACAAAACCTATGAATTCAGCATTTTTTGCTACAAAGTCAGTTTCAGAATTTACTTCTACTATAGCCGCTTTTTTAGCATCATCTTCAAATGCAATTTTAACAAGACCTTCTGCAGCTATTCTATCAGCTTTTTTAGCAGCCTTAGACAAACCTTTTTCTCTAAGTACTTCTATTGCCTTTTCCATATCTTCATTGGCCTCAACCAAAGCCTTTTTACAATCCATCATTCCGGAACCTGTAGCTTGACGTAGTTCCTTTACCATACTAGCAGTTACTGCCATCGTAATTACCTCCTATATTTTATTTTTCAACCGCTGCGACTTCTTCAGTAGCAACAACTTCTTCTTTTACTTCTTCTTTTACTTCTTCTTTTTCAGCAACAACAGCTTCTTCTTTTACTTCTACTTTTTCAGCTACAACAGCTTCTTCAGCTACAACAGCTTCTTCAGTTACTTCACCCTCATCAAAGCTTTCGCCCTGTCTTGATTCAATAATAGCATCTGCCATGCAGCTAGTTATTAATTTTACCGCTCTTATAGCATCATCATTAGCAGGAATAATGTAATCTACATCATCAGGATCACAGTTAGTATCTACAATACCTATTACTGGAATACCTAAAATTCTTGCTTCTTTAACAGCAATTTTTTCTTTCTTAGGATCTACAATGAATAATGCTCCAGGCATTCCCTTCATGTCTCTGATACCACCTAAGAATTTTTCTAGCTTGTCGTGTTCTGCTTTTAATTTCATAACTTCTTTTTTTAATAGCTTATCAAATGTGCCGTCAGCTTCCATAGTTTCGATTTCAACTAATCTTCTAATTCTAGCACTGATTGTTTTATAGTTAGTAAGCATTCCGCCTAACCATCTCTGATTTACAAAATACATATCACAACGTTTTGCTTCATCTTCAATAGCTGATTGCGCTTGCTTTTTAGTACCTACGAAAAGTACTGGTTTCCCTGATTCGCCAACTTCTCTCATGAAGTTATATGCTTCATCAATATATTTCACAGTTTTTTGCAAATCTATGATATAGATTCCATTTCTTTCTGTGAATATGTAAGGAGCCATCTTCGGGTTCCATCTTCTTGTTTGGTGTCCAAAATGTACACCTGCTTCTAGTAATTGTTTCATTGAAATTACTGACATTTTTTTCCTCCTGGTTTTTTTAACTTCCACCATCTCACCTTTACCTGTAACCAAATTGGCACCTGCAGATAAATAAAATGACGTGTAAATTTAACTAATTTCGACATAAATATCGAACGTAACTCATTATATATAAAAAGCCCTTACATTGCAAGGGCTTTTTACTATTATTTTCAAGTTTTTACTATTTCATTAAAGTGGCTGCCCATCTTCCATCAATAACTTCATACATTCCTTCTTTATAAGCATCTCTATTCACTAATTCAATGTCTAAGCTCTTATAAAGTTCTTTATCAAAAGGTACTATTAAAGCCTCGCCTTTATCATCTTTACATCCGATAAACGAAAAATATTCACCCTCAGTATTATGATTATACAATATCGAAACAGGTGAGATTTCAGCATTATCAGCTTTAATGTCTTTAAATACTTTTCTCTTACAAAGTTCAATTGGTCTATCTCTTTTCTCACTTTCAAATATGAGAATTTTCTCTATGAGTTCATCACAATTACTAACTACTCTAAATTTATTATCTTCCATCATTTGTGGCATATTAACATTTTCCAAATCGTCATTTAATTCTTTAACTTGGTCTTCGCTGAAGTCAGGAATTAAATATATCATAATGTGATTATCCGTATCTTGGTATCTACAAGGATATTCAAGTGCAATTTCGCTTCCACAATTATCACATTTCACTTTGAATAGCTCACTTTTCATTATTTTTTCTTTTTCTTCAGGATGATACACCGCATTTACGCTGTCCCATATCTTAATGTTTATGTCGCTGTTACATTTGGGACATTTCCCATTTACATTTCTAGTAATTGACATTATATTACCTCTTTTCGATTATTTATTATATTCATTTACCCATACTAACATGCTTTTAATCCTTTTTATTATTAATTCCAATATCATTACCTACAACCTGACCAAAGTTTATGGAATCTTTCCCGTATTTCAAACGAATTTCATCCATGGTTCTTTCTATGTTTTCTTCCTTCTTGGAATCAGCTATATTTTGAGTAAATATACTAAGTTGCTCGTTAGCATTTTCATCAATTAACCCAATACCCGTTATAGTAATAAGCCTAATAGGTTTATATTTACCATTTTTCTTATTGTATTCTGTAGAATTAATTATATCTATTGCTGTTCTTTTTATGGCTTGTGCAGTGTTTATACCGCTTTCAAGTTTCTTTTGCCTAGTTATAGTTTGAAAATATGAATCTTTTATATCAACTTTCACTCCTGTGCATTTCATCTTGTATTTTCTAAGCCTGAAAGCTACTAAATCTGATATACCAGTTACCGCTGTTAATACATCGTCTTCATTATCAAGATTTCTTATAAAGGTTATTCCGTTACCAACGGATTTGATTTTCTCTCTATCCGTAAACAATGAAACTGGAGACTCATCCAAGCCATTAGCAAATTTAATTAGTTCTGCGCCATGCTTTCCCAGAATCTCAATTAGAACCGCTTCATTATATACCGCCAAATTGCCTATTGTGTTTATCCCTATGTTTCTGAGTTTTTCTGCTGTTTTATTGCCTACAAAAAACATTTCTTCTATTGGCATAGGCCAAAAAATGTTTTTATAATTTTCCCTAGTTATTATAGTCGTCGCATCCGGCTTCTTGTATTCACTACCCATCTTTGCAAATATTTTATTATATGATACACCAGCAGATAATGTTAAGCCTAATTCTGACTTTACCGTTCTTCTAATATCATCAGCTATTTCTTCGCCAGTTCCAAACATACTCTTACTCGCCGTTACATCGAGCCAAGATTCATCTATACTATATGGTTCTACAAGATCCGTATATCTTAAATATATCTTATTAATTAAATCACTATAAACTTTATATTTTTCATGATGTGGTGGCAGAAAAACTAATCCTGGGCACTTTCTCATGGCAGACTGAATAGTCTCTGCAGTTACAACTCCATATTTTTTTGCTAACTCGTTTTTAGCCAAAACAATACCATGACGGTTTTGGGGATTCCCTGCAACTGCCACGGGTTTATCTTTTAGATCAGGATTGTCCAGCAACTCAACAGACGCAAAGAATGCATTCATATCACAGTGTAAAATCGTTCTATTCATTAACAAATTTCACTGCAGTACCATACACCATAACTTCTGCCGCACTTTGCATAACAGAAGAAGTTGCATATCTAACATTTACTACAGCATCAGCCCCTAGTTCTTCAGCCTCTACCACCATACGTTTTGTAGAAAGTGCTCTAGCTGAATTCATCATTTCATTATATGACTTAAGTTCTCCACCTACCAGCGCTTTAAATCCCTGGCCAATATCTTTACCTAAGTTACGTGTTTGTATAGTGCTTCCTTTTGCGATTCCAAGCATTTCTAATTCTTTACCTGCAATATAATCAGTACTTACTAAGATCATCTTCTTCGCCACTCCTTATCTCTTTTATTCTTTGGATTAACTCATATATTGTCGTACCTATAAGTCCAACAAATATCAATTCAATAATTATCTCCCAAACAAACGGAATATATCCATCTCCTAATATCAAATACGCATAACCTATCTGAATTAGCACCAGAATTATTGTTACTATTACGGGAGCTATGATTCTCTTGTCCATAACATTCTCCTAATTATATAATACAATTATACTAAAACCAAATAATATTTCAAGCTTTTTCAATTACCTTTAACAGCATCTATTATTGGAGTAATATATTTTCTGTCTGTTAAATCTACGCCTTCTGATAAGCTTTTAATCATATCATTTTCACTATTGCAATTACTTCCTTTTTTTACATCTTTGTTATTGCTCCCAATTATTTTTTTGAGTACACCAATAATTAATTTTTCTCCCCCTTTTACTTTTTCGGGGTCGAATGTCCCAGTACAGACATAAAGTGGAACTAAATTGAGCGGACTCTTAAAGTTAAGCTCTCTGAGTTGGAGATAATTGTCTTTATTATCTAAGCTTAATCCTACAGCAAAAACAATCAGTTTTTTTCCTTCTAATTTCTTAAAATTTTTCCTGATTATATCAAGACCTACAATTCCGCCTCCGCGAACCCATCCACCATAAACCACTGTATCATAATCATTAAGTTCCTTAAGTTTATCTTTACTAAACGCCACGGCCTCACAATTAAGCTCTTCTGCTATCCATTTAGCATATTTTTCCGTACTACCCCTCTTAGATGTAAATAACACAATCGTACTCATGCGCTCTCCTATCTACTAAGTATATCTATAAGATTATACATCTCTAAGTCAATTACATGCTTTTGTTCTAACGCTTCAAACAAATCATATTCTACTATTTTACCACCAGCAACACCTATGGCTTTACTTGTCGAATCATTTTTCAATAATTCAATTGCCTTCGCTCCACACAATGTCGCTATTTTTCTATCTTGCAGTGTAGGCGAACCACCTCTTTGTAAGTAAGAAAGTACTACAAGTTTAGTTTCTCTTCCTGTATACTCATTTATTCCTTTAACCAAATTATCTGACTTCATCGGGTATCCTTCTGCTTTAATAATAATGCTATGTTGTTTACCCCTATTTACACCTTGAACCACTTTTTTGCAAACATCATTAAAATCGGATTTGACTTCCGGTATTAATACAAACTCCGCTCCTCCGCCTAATCCTGAGTATAAAGCTATATCTCCACAAGCTCTTCCCATAACTTCGATAACTGTAGTCCTCTCATTTGCAGATGATGTATCTCTTATTTTAGTTATAGCCTCTAAAACTGTATTTACCGCTGTATCAAAACCTATAGTACAGTCTGTATAAGCTAAATCATTATCTATTGTTCCTGGAATTCCCATTACGCTGATGCCTTTTTTTGTTAAATCAGCACCACCACGAAATGAACCATCTCCTCCGATTATAACTAAGCCTTCAATTCCAAAGGTTTTAAGCATATTAACAGCTCTTGTTTGACCTTCTTCGGTCATAAACCTTTCGCTTCTTGCTGTTTTTAATATGGTTCCGCCTCTTTGCAAGATGTCTGCAACAGATACCCTCTCCATCTTTTCTATTTCTCCGTCAATTAGCCCTTCGAAACCTCTGTAGATTCCGTAAACTTCTAATCCTTCATTTATACCGCATCTGACAACAGCTCTTACTGCCGCATTCATTCCAGGTGAATCGCCTCCACTTGTTAATACTCCAATTTTATTCATAATATTTCTCCTGTCTTAATATTTGACATTTGCTTCGCCTAAATAATCTTGCAATTCCAATTTAAGCAATTTATCATCATTAACGTAAAGATTTGCATCAGTTTTGATTATTTTTCCGTCAGGTAAATATATCAAAACCGGCCTATCACCTTTAAATCGTCTTATCATATCGTAAATGTTTCTTTTTGCACCTTCGATATCTTCTGTAAATGTTTCTTTATCCATTTTCAGTTTCACTGGTTCTTTTTCTTTAAGTCCTGCCAATTGTCTAATATTACTTATTGCTGAGATTTTATCCGCTAGTATTTTAGGGGCTTCGTCTTCTTTAAAATTAAGCGATCCTGAAATACCAATAATATTATCTTCCTTTAACAACTCCTGATACTTCTCAAATATCCTAGGAAACACTACTAGCTCAAAATCCCCATAAAAATCTTCAACCTGCACAAATGCCATCTGCGTATTTTTTTTAGTAAGCATTTTCTTAACTTGTGTAATGCTACCCGCCATAATGACTTTAGTTCCATCGCGTAGGTTTTTACTTACATCTTCATCTTGCTCTAAGTCTCCAGAATTTATAGAAATATTATTTTCAATTAACTCTTTATACTCTTCCAAAGGATGTCCTGATAAGTATACTCCCAGCATATCCTTTTCGAGCTGTAGAAGTTGGCTTTTACTAAAGTTCGCTACATCAGGTAATTTTGCATTAGTACTTGCTTCTTCCATAACATCAGCATTTATTTGAAAAAGGGAAATTTGCCCTTCTATGGTTTTCTTTGCTCTTTGCTGCGCAGATTCGACTATCTTTTCAAATATCGAATAATGAGCTGCTCTATTTTCATTTAAACAATCAAGTGCTCCTGCTTTAATTAAACTCTCTATTGCTTTCTTGTTTAAATCTGATACCTTAATATTATCTATGAATTTATATATATCACAAGGAAGACCATTCTTTTCTCTGGCTTCTATTATTGCTTCTGAAATTCCGCTTCCTACATTTTTGACACCCATCAATCCAAAACGAATCTTGCCGTCTTCAACAGAAAACCTTTTATAGCTTTTATATATCGAAGGAGGTAATACTTCTATTTCTATTTCATTACAACTTCTGATATATTTAGACATCTGTTTAGGATCTCCCATTACACTAGTTATGAGAGCTGCCATAAATTCAACAGGATAATATCTTTTTAAATATCCAGTTTCATATGAAATTACAGCATACGCCGCCGCATGAGATTTATTAAAAGCATACTCTGCAAAAGAAATCATATCATCAAATATTTCTTCAGCAGCTTCCTTAGGAACTCCGTTAGCTATGCATCCTTTTATTTCCTCATTACCATTTTCATCCTTTTTACCATGAATAAAATACTGCTTTTCTTCAAGCATTACTTTCATTTTCTTTTTACTCATGGCTCTTCTAACTAAATCAGAACGGCCAAAGGAATAGCCCCCTAGTGTTCTTACTATCTGCATAACCTGCTCTTGGTATACTAGACAACCATAAGTTACTCCTAGTATAGGTTCAAGCGATTTATGTGCATATTTTATATTTTTCTGGTTTTTCTTGTTTTGTATATACTTAGGTATAGAATCCATAGGACCCGGTCTATATAGTGATATGCCTGCTACAACATCTTCAAAACATGTCGGTTTAAGGTTTTTCATGAACTGCGTCATGCCTTCACTTTCAAGTTGAAATACTCCTGCTGTGTTACCGCTAGCAACCATTTTATACACTTTTTCATCTTGATAATCCATAGATAAAAAATCTATGTCTTTTCCTGTATTGTCTTTTATCAATGCTAACGCATCTCTAATTACAGTTAGATTTCTAAGACCCAGAAAATCCATCTTAAGCAGTCCAAGTTCCTCTATCGTCGTCATATTAAACTGCGTAGATATACCTTTATCTGAAGAGTATAAAGGAACATACTCATCTAATGGCATTTTACTTATTACAATTCCTGCTGCATGAGTAGATGCATGTCTAGGCATGCCTTCAATAGCCATAGCCATATTGAGAATTTTCTTAACCTGCGTATCACTATCATACTTCTGCTTTAATTCTCTGTTTACACTAAGCGCTTTAGTAATAGTCATTTTAAGTTCATTCGGTATTGATTTCGCTATTACATCTACGTCAGCATAAGTAACATTAAGCGCTCTTCCTACATCTCTAACAGCTTGCTTGGCTTTCATAGTTCCAAAGGTTACTATCTGAGAAACTCTATCTTCGCCATATTTCCTTATGACATAATCTATTACTTCTTGACGTCTTTCTATACAAAAATCGATGTCTATATCAGGCATACTAACTCTTTCTGGATTTAAAAATCTTTCAAATATTAAATTATATTTTATCGGATCTATATCTGTGATTCTCAAGCAGTATGCTACTACGCTACCTGCAGCAGAACCTCTTCCAGGGCCTACCATAATACCATTGCTCTTAGCATAATCTATGAAATCCCATACTATAAGGAAATACTCAACGTAACCCATACTTTCTATTACGCCTAATTCATATTCCATTCTCTTCTTTAGACTATCATCAGCCTCCGGATATCTATTCGCTAAACCGTCATAGCATAATTTACGTAAGTACTCGTTATTATTAATGCCTGTAGGTGGTATATACTCTGGCAAATGATATTCTCCGAAAGTAAACTCAAAGTTACATCTATCTGCTATTTTCTGTGTCATATCGCACGCTTCAGGAAGCCACGCGAATATGTTTCTCATTTCTTTTTCGCTTTTTAAATAGAATTGATCATTGGGGAATCGCATTCTCTTCTCATCATCTATAGTCGTAGCCGTTTGAATTGCCAAAAGCACATCATGTACTTCAGCATCCGTTTGCTTAACATAGTGAACATCGTTAGTTGCTACCAGTGGAACATCAATTTCATCTGACAATTCTTTTAAGAGTGGATTAATTTTGCTTTCTTCTTCAAGTCCTTGGTCTTGAATCTCTAAAAAGAAATTACCTTTTCCAAATATTTTCAAAAGTTGATTAGCTTCTTTTTTTGCACCTTTATAATCATTGTTTAAAAGACTACGTTGTACGTTGCCTGCCAAACATCCTGAAAGTGCTATTATTCCTTCACTATGTTTTGCTAAAACAGCTTTATCTATTCTTGGTTTAAAGTAGAAGCCTTTAGTGAAGCCAGCAGAAACTATTTTGACTAAATTTTTGTATCCTTCTGCATTTTCAGCCAAAAGAATCAAATGTCCATTTCTTCTGTCAAAATCAGAATCCTTATCTAGCATAGTTCTAGTAGCAGTGTACACTTCACATCCTATAATAGGTTTTATGTTTTGTGCTTTACACTCTTTATAAAAATCAACTACACCAAACATTACTCCATGGTCCGTAATGGCTAGTGAGTCCATCCCCATATCTTTTGCTGTTTTTACTATTTCTGTTATTCTAGCTGCTCCGTCCAGCAAGCTGTATTCGGTATGTACGTGTAAATGTGAAAAAGCCATAAAAGTTTCCTTTCTACTATTATATATAAATATCATTATATCATATACAGCTATTATTTTTATTCGTATTTTTATATATATTGTACTTTTTTGCTCAAAATTCAGCGCTATTACTTTCGCGCTTTATTTAACTGAAGTGTTTTTTGTGTATCTGCTTTTGTTTTTATTTTAGTACAATTTATTTTTAACCGTTGATTTTTAGCCGATTAAACATACTCCATCTGTTCTCATTTCACACTATTGACACAAATCCTTTACAAACCGTTGACATTTTTTTATATATCTTCTATACTTATATTGTCAGGAAACTATATCCTCGACGCTATTTATTATTATTTATTTTTACATTATTTAAAGGAGGAATTATAATGGGTAAAAAAATACCTATGAGTTGGTCACTGATTACTATTATCGTGACAATTATCAACTTGATGTATGCACTAGGAATCCTAGGCAAAATTTTTGGCGACACATTCGCTTGTGGATATGGTGAAGTTCATATTCCACTAATTATTTCAGCAATGTTTGCTTCAGTTGTAGCTATCGCACATGGCTGGAAATGGGCATACTTAGAAGCTGGTATCTTGGCTTCAATCAACAGATCAATGCAAGCTATGCTTATCTTAATGGTCGTTGGACTATTAGTAGGTTCTTGGATTACTGCTGGTGTTGTACCTGCAATGATTTATTACGGTTTAATGATCTTAAGCCCAGGAATATTCTTGTTTGCTGGTTGTATCCTATGTTGTATAGTAGCATTAGCAACAGGTTCATCATGGACTACAGCTGCAACTATCGGTATCGCACTAATTGGTGTTGGTACAGGACTTGGAATCGATCCAGCTATGACAGCAGGTGCTGTAGTATCTGGTGCATACTTCGGTGACAAGATGTC
>JAENWG010000041.1 GCA_016650175.1 Peptostreptococcaceae bacterium
CAGTTGTAATTATTACATATACAAACACCTTGCAACCTCAATCTCTCATCTGATATAATGTATAAAGATTTATTGACAGAAAGGTTGTTACGATGAGCAAGCAAATGCGAGGCAATATTTTACTTTTTATCACTGCATTCATATGGGGTTCCGCTTTTGTAGCGCAACGTACCGGTATGGATTATATAGGACCTTACACTTTTTGTTCTGTTCGTTTCATAATTGCAAGCATTACATTGCTACCTGTAATTATGATTTTTTCACCTAACCCTAAACTTAAAGATGACGGTAGTGAAAAAACATCAAGTGAATTGGCAAAAGACAAACGCACTTTACTTAAAGGTGGTGTACTTTGCGGAATAATACTTTTTGTAGGATCTATCCTTCAGCAAGTTGGTCTACAATACACTTCTGCCGGAAAGACCGGTTTTATCACAGCGCTATACGTTGTATTAGTACCAATTATAGGTAGCCTATTCTTTCATAGGAAAGTACCGGGCTTTATATGGTTTTGTGCTACTTTAGCAACCGTTGGTTTATATCTTCTTTCTATATCGGGAAGTGATTTCGTTATATCTAAAGGTGACACTTTGGTATTTCTTTGTGCTTTTGCTTTTGCACTACATATTTTAGTAATTGGTCAATTTTCACCTATTACCGATGGCATAAAGATGTCCGCTATACAATTTTTAGTAGCTGGCATATTATCTACAATATTTATGTTGTTTTGGGAAAATCCCGAAATATCTGCAATCTTAGATGCAACTATACCGATACTATATGCAGGCGTTTTATCAGCAGGAGTCGGTTTTACTTTCCAGATAATAGCGCAAAAGGATACTGACCCTACTATAGCATCCTTAATAATGTGTTTAGAATCGGTATTTGCTGTTATCGCCGGAGTCCTATTACTTAACGAAACAATGACTATGAGAGAAATCATAGGATGTGTTATAATGTTTATAGCAATTACGTTAGCACAGCTACCGTTAAAGAATAAAGAGAAAATTTTAAAAGCAAATTAACAATGGAGGAGAATATTATGGTAACTAGAGAAGAAGCATTTGAATTATTAAAAAAATATAATAAGGAAGACTTTCACATCTTGCACGGGGAAACCGTCGAAGGTGTTATGCGATACTATGCTGAAGAGAAAGGCTACGATCCAGAATTTTGGGGAATCGTAGGTTTACTTCACGACGTGGATTTTGAAATGTGGCCAGATGAGCATTGTAAAAAAGCACCAGAACTTCTAGCGGAGATTAATGCTCCAGAAGAAATGATACATGCTATCGTTTCTCACGGTTATGGTTTATGTTGCGACGTTAAACCTGAACACGAAATGGAAAAATTCCTTTTCGCTAGCGATGAACTTACAGGACTAATTGGAGCAGCCGCTCTAATGCGTCCATCAAAGAGTTGCAAAGACATGGAATTGAAATCTATTAAGAAAAAATTCAAAGACAAAAAATTTGCTGCTGGATGTGACAGAGAAGTTATTAATCAAGGTGCAGAAATGCTTGGTTTAGAAATAAACGACTTAATGCAAATAACATTAGACGCTATGAAGACTTTACCAAATTCATAACAGCTCTTTTATATGTTATTTCCTTAAATGTATTGACAAACAGGGTAAAACGTAATAAACTGTTAAAGCACTATGTGTAGGAGCAGGATGGTTATCCGTCCGTTACTCCAAAACTAAAGTTATTAGTATGCTGAAACCGATTTTTAATCTGAGTAAGCAGAGCCGAAAACAATCAAACGATTTTAGTAGGTAGAGAGGAAAAGAAAAAAATGAAATCATTCATTGCAAAACCTGCAGAAGTAGAACATAAATGGTATGTTATCGATGCAGAAGGAAAAACTCTAGGTAGACTAGCTTCAGAAATAGCTTCTATCCTAAGAGGTAAGAAAAAACCAATTTACACACCACACGTTGATTGCGGAGATTACGTTATTGTAATCAATTGCGAAAAAGTGGAAGTAACCGGTAAAAAAGCAAAAGACAAAATTTACAAGAGACATACAGGCTTTCCTGGTGGTCTAAGAGAAGTTAATTTTGAAACTATGCAAGCTAAGAAACCAGAAGAAATCATCATACACGCAGTAAGAGGAATGATGCCAAACGGTAAACTTGGTAGACAAATGTTTAAGAAATTAAAAGTTTATACAGGAAACGAACATCCACATACAGCTCAGAATCCAGAAATTTGGAATTTTTAAGGAAGGGGAATAACTATGGCAAAACTACAATACCAAGGTACAGGCAGAAGAAAATCATCAGTTGCGAGAGTTAGATTGCTCCCTGGAACTGGAAAAATTACTATTAATAAAAAGGATATTGAAGACTATTTCGGTATGGATATCGTAAAGAGAGAGGTTGTAAGACCTTTCACAATAACCGGAACTGAAGGTCAATATGACGTTATAGCAACTGTAACTGGCGGTGGATTCACTGGTCAAGCAGGAGCTTTAAGACACGGAATTTCTAGAACTCTTTGCATCATCGATAAGGACGCTCACAGAGCTTCTTTAAAGGCTGCTGGTTTCTTAACAAGAGACCCAAGAATGAAAGAAAGAAAGAAATATGGTCTTAAAAAAGCCAGAAAAGCAAGTCAGTTCTCAAAACGTTAATCAAACGATTAAAAGTGCAAATCAAAACTCCCGGAAAACCGGGAGTTTTTTTATTTCTTAACTTAATTTTTCTTAACCTTTTCAGCTAACACTAGCGTTTTAACCAATCGCTCTCCAGCATCGTAAGCTTCCTTAATAGTTTCTTTCTCTTTTGTTACTTTCCCTTTTTCAAAAACATGAAGCGCTTTTATATTTGCCACAGAGCGCCAACCCACAGCTACTAGAGTCTTACTAAGTGCCTCAGATGTAAATCCCATATCTTCTTTAGACTTTTGTTCACTTACAGCCACCGTTACTGCATATTTCATCCCATTAACTTCATTAGGACTAAGCCATACGCTTCTATCTTCATCATCAAATATTTCATATGAATATAACCTATCAAGAAAATTCTTTGTAAGCCCGTTTACGTTATAGAAATAGGTTGGTGAACCTAACACTAAACCATCAGCTTCATCAAGCAATTTATATATCTTTTGCATGTCATCTTTAATTATACATTTATACTCCTTTTGGCATCCTTCACAGCTTATACATCCTTTAAAATCATAATCTGCCAAATATATCTTTTTAATCTCTGCACCTTGCTTTTCAGCGCCTTCTAATACTTTATCTATAAGGGTGTCTGTATTTCCTCTTTTTCTTGCGCTTCCTACTATTCCCAATATTTTCATACTTGATACACCTCTTTTTCTTCTTATTTGTTCTGTTATATACATAATAACATATTCTTGTGATTGTTTAAACCTTTCTGAATTGGTTGGTAATTAATTTCGTTTTGGTTGGCAATTGGCGTTAAATAAAATGCTATAATCATATTATTCGTTATTTTAACTGTAATAGGAGGAACTTATGCAATATCTCTTGCAAGGTTTCCTAGTTGGGCTTGCTTATGTAGCTCCAATAGGAATGCAAAATCTATTTGTAATAAATACAGCTTTAACTCAATCAAAAAAAAGGGCATTCGCCACTGCTTTTATAGTAATCTTCTTTGACGTCACATTAGCACTCGCTTGCTTTTTCGGGATTGGAGGAATCCTTACTACATATCCAGTACTATCCCTTCTTATACTTGGGATTGGCGGATCTGTAGTAATTTGGATAGGATTTTCTGTTTTTAGATCTCATGATACTTTAGATAATTCTACGGATGTAGGTATACCTATAACTAAGGTTATATGGAGCGCTTGCGTAGTTACTTGGTTTAATCCACAGGCTTTGATAGACGGCACAATGTTATTAGGGGCATCTAGAGCCTCATTAGCTGATTCTCATGCTTTGCAATTCATTTTGGGATGTAACGCTTCTTCATTTGTTTGGTTTTTAGGTATAACCTTACTTATCACTTTATTTAGTGCTAAATTCAATGACAAAATCTTAAGATACATTAATATAGTATGTGGGCTTATAATTATAGTTTATGGTGTTAAACTCATTGTTAACTTCTTTCAGCTCCTACCAAGTTTCTTATAGAACTTTACTTACACATTTTAAGTATGCAAAAAGCAGACACCTGAATTTAAACCGTGTCTGCTTTAATAATAATCAGTATTAAATGTATTTACAAATAGTTTCTAACAATTCATCTTTGTCAATAGGCTTTCCTAAATGCTCATTCATCCCTGCATCTAGAGACCTCTTTACATCCGCCTTATACACATTAGCACTTAAAGCAATTATTGGTATAGTCTTATTAAAACCTCGGATTCTTATAGCTGCATCTATTCCATTTAATATGGGCATTCTAATATCCATTAAGATAATATCATACTCATTATCTCTCAACATATCTACGCCACTTTTACCATCTATGACCCAAGTTGTAACCGCACCCTTTTCTTCTAAAATCTTTATCAATATTTTTGCGTTGATATTATTATCTTCGCATATTAGTATTTTACAATCAGTTAAATCATAATTTACTACTATGTCTTTTTTCTCTTTAAGTAAATATTCGATTTCTTCTTCCGTTGCCTCCATTACAGGGATATCAAAATAGAAGGTTGTCCCTTTGCCCTTCTCACTTTCTAACCATATTTTTCCATCCATGGCATTTAGTAGGCTTTTAGAAACTGCCAGACCTAATCCCGTTCCATCTGTTTTTAATGATGCGCTTCTTTCTCTCATAAACGGTTCGAATATAAGTTCTTTAAAACCATCTCCAATTCCTATACCATTATCAATGACTTCATTGTGAAAATAAGGTCTTCCTTCTTCGTCTTTTAGATACTCTTTGTTCCAAACAACTTCTCCACCATTATCCGTAAATTTTATAGCATTATCAAGAATATTGATTTCTATTTGTTTTACTCTTTGTTTGTCAAACTTTACATAATCACATATCTCGTTTTTTAAATTTGCTTTAAAAGTTACTCCTTTACTTTCTGCCTTGTTTCTAATTATTGTCAAAACTCCTTCTAAAAATTCTTTTGTCGAAATTGCTTCAATATCAAGCTTTATTTTACTTTCTTCTAGTTTTTTTAGACTCAATAAATCATTTAATAAACCCAACAAGTATTCACTGGATTCATTAATTTGTTTAAAATAATCGATGTCTATTTCGCTATTTTCCTCTTCTATACCAAATCGCGCCATATTAATAATTGCATTTAATGGTGTTCTCATATCATGAGACATTCTAGCAAAAAATTCTTCTTTTGCACGTCTATGAGCTTCTTCATTTTCTAAAGCCTTTTCAAAAAAAGCGACCTTTTCTTTTTCCTTTAAAGTTTCTTCAGTTTTATTCCTTATTGAAATTACAGCTCCAAAGAATTTGTCCCTAAAAAAAGTAGGAATTCCAAGTATGCCACAGTAATTTATTTCATTTTTATTATTATATATTTCTGTATCTACTTCTACAACTTCTCCGTTTGATAATTTATTCATACAAGCAATACATTCTGACGCAGTAATACAAATTAAAGCCTCACATATCAGCTTCCCTATTGCATTATTGTTTACATCTTCATAGTTATCTATAAAATAGTTATTAGCCTTTATTATCCGCATGGATTGATCCACTACAATTACCGCATCATTAGATTCTTCAACAAATTTTACGGCGGCATTATTTAAATAATTGCCTTCCTTACGAAGTTTAATAATTGATAACAGAACGTTCTTTTCATCAACTAACGTAGGATAACTTTCTACTTCCATTTCAACTATTTCACCGGATTTTGTTTTATGAGGAAAGTGAAAGTAATTTCTATTTTCGTTTTTTGCTATGAGCATTTCTGCGTCTATTTGTTCTTTTCTAAGTATGTTGATTTCATTAATTTTCATATTGCGAAGCTCTTTTATGCTGTACCCGTAAATCTCTTCAGCTTTTTTATTCGCCCAAATAATACTACCGTCATTTGGAGATATCAAAAGAATAATGTACGGATAATTCATGCAAGCATCTTTAATAATCATGTAGTCGCTCCTTACTATAGTAGTTTTATTAATTATAGCATGTTTTCAAGCATAGTTATAATTAAATCGATTAAAAACCCCCTTCAGTAAACAGTTTTGTTTTTTTAAACTGTCTACCTTAGGGGGAGCATATCAGAATTTTCTGGGAGTTTTTATATATCTGTTACTTATTAAACTCTTCTTTTATTTCTTTCAATTTTTCCGGATTTGTCATAAGTTCTATAGCCGTTAATACAAACCCTTTAATTATATTCATTGAATTATCTATCGCATATTCAGACCTTGCATACTCCGCAAACTCTGGCGTATGAACATTACAAAGAGCATTCTTTGTAATATCAAACCCTCCTTGAATGGCAGGATATGCATAGCTGACATCCCCAATATCTGATGACCCCGGAAAGACCATATTACCCAATTTCATGACAGGTAAACCCAGTTTTTCCAGTTGCTGTACGTTTAATTCAGATAGTGTTTTATTATGCTTTACATTTTTAAAGTGTTCGTCAGCCTTTTTAATTTCAACTTTACATCCTGATGCAAGCGCAGCACCTTTAGCACAATTAAAGATTTTTTCGCAAAGTTCTGTCAAATATTCTTCTTCGTTAGCTCTCATATTAAATACTGCTTTAGTATAATCCGGAACAATATTCGCCGCTGTTCCGCCATCAGTAATGATTCCATGAATACGCGCATCCGGTTTAGTTTGTTGTCTTAAAGCATTTACAGTATTGTAAAAATTAATCATGGCATCAAGTGCATTTAGTCCTTCCTCTGGAGAAGCTGCAGAATGTGCTCCTTTTCCAAAGAATTCAATGCTATAGCTTTTTATCGCAAGCAGCCTTACTGACTCTGTATTCATATATGCCGGGTGAGCCATCATAGCAACATCTATGTCGTCAAATGCTCCTTTATTCGTCATCTCCACCTTTTTGCCTTTTGTCTCTTCGGCTGGAGTTCCAAATACATAAATCTCTCCTCCGAATTCGTCAGCATATTCTCTCATCGCAATTCCTGCACCTACGGAAACCATTGCAATTAAATTATGTCCGCACGCATGCCCTATTTTAGGTAGTGCGTCATATTCTGCTAACATAGCAATTTTAGGCCCTTTTTTTGCTCCTTTATATTTGGCCCTATATGCCGTTTCAATGCCTAAATATTTTTCGTCAACTTCAAACCCATATTTTTTCAGTAGCTCAACCTGCAAAGCGCATGCTTTATACTCTTTTAATCCAAGCTCCGGATTATCATGAATCTCAATAGCCAAATCCTTTAGTTCTTCTCTTAACTTATCAACGCTTTTGTCAACTCGTTCAATCATCGATTAGACCTCCATTTTATCGTCTGTTGTTTCCATATCATCTGTTGGTAATGTAACTGTGATTTTACCTTTTTTATAAAGCCTCTTTGATATGAAATATATAATTGGTATACATATTATCATGACGAAACCTTCTACAACTGAATAGTAATCAGGAATAATAAAACATATTATTAGGCATAATACAAATGGAATAATTGCAGCTTTTAGTCTGCCTGTGATTTTAACACCTCCACCTACATCCTTACTCAACATGGATAACACTATGCAACCGAATAATGCAGGTAATACGTAATTTACTGAAGTTGATACTGCTTCTGATCCAAGAAAAGGTCTCAGTGGTGTTAATAGCAATACACCTAAGGCTATTATTGACATCGTTACAAGTGATGATACTGCGACTGCAACTCCGATTAATGAATCGGCTTCTTCTGTCCCCTGTTCAGCATCCGCAATTTTAAGAGCATTAAGCGCTGCCGGTAATTTAAGATTTAATACATTACCCGTAATACAAGTTAGATACTATGAAGATCCCATAATCGGTGTTTCTGCAATTGTTTCTGCAATTGCTATCGGAATAAATATTGCACAAAGTCCACCTGCTGCTAAAAGCAAATCACTAAACTTAGGCATTATATCGTACGCCATGCAAACTATAAATGGTATTCCTGTAAATATAAATATCGCAGCAATTGTCATCAATCTGCCAATTTTATGCATTTTTTCATAATATTCGTTTTTCATTTTTTATTTACCCCTTTCTAGAATAGATTAACCCAAAGTACCGAAGATGCCATCGCCCCTACTAGGCTAAATGCCAAAGTAAAGTTTTCAAGCCAGACGGCCTTTAATTTCTTTGCTATAACAGTAATTACTACAGCAATCATAGCGCTAGTGATAAATGTAAATAACGTAGGCAAATCTGATACTAGCATAGGTGTTACTAATACTGTAATAAGCGTAGTCATAAAGACGGTTTGAGATAATGCTCCCCATCTTTCATCGCCTTTCCCTATTTTAAGTGTCCCCAAATGAACTTTTTTAACTATAAATATATTTACTACAATTCCTACGGTCATCCCTAGGCACATAGCCCACATCATAAGACCAAACGCATACCCATCTGCGGTTGCCAAATCTAATCCAAGTGCGTCTAGCGCCATGTTAGATGCCATCAACTCATAAGCTACAGATCCTATTACGGATAACCTGAACCATGAATACGGTATCCCTATTACAGCTGCCAGAGACACAAAGCCAACCACTATAGCAATCGACGGAACTACCGCAAAAGATACTGATGATTTGATAATATTCTTAATAACACTTTTATCAACACCTATCTCCACTGCATGCTTATAGCATACTATTAAATAAAACACCGCAGCTGCAGCTACTAACAGAATTCCAACTATTACGCATGCGTATAGCAAGTTGCTTTCTGCCACTTCTCTAAAACTCATAAAATACCCCCCCCCTAACTTATAACAATAATTTAATTTATCATTATAACTATATACGTTGGACTAACTCCAATGTCAATAAAAAAACCACATTTCTGTAGTTTTTTACAAATAATTATTTAATTGGTATCCATGCTTCATAATAATCACAGCTCGACGTCTCAACACGCCGAACGCTAATTACTTTAATTATTATATCTCCAATAACTTCGTAATTGTTGTCCTCGCAATACTTCATGATTTCATCAACACAGCTATAATCTTTGTTCGGATAAGTATTCATAATAACATTCAAACACTTACTAGGGTTTGATACAATTAATCCGCTATTTTCTAGTTCTTTATCCTCGAATTTGTTATCACAATCCAATATGGTTCTACCGTGTCTATATATTCCAAGTTTGAATTCTTCATCTAACAATGCATTTCCTAAATTCTCTATAACATGGTTATCTTTGTCATAAAAAAACGTGAAAAAGGGTATTTGTTCTACATCTAGTTTTGAAAACTTTTCAATAGCCTTATCATTTACATTATCTAAATCTAAGGTTATCATTTTAGGAGATGTAACCACTTTAAATGTATTAAGCTCATCAATAACCTGATCTAAGTCCTCTCTAAAATCTTTCACAGCTAAAAGCAATTTGTTCAACTCAGTTATTTTCTTTCTAATAGCTTCTTCCTGATTTATTACAGCTTTTCTCTCAGATTCAATACTACTATGATTAATAAGTTTGTTAAGCGCAATAAGTGGCATATGAAGCTTTCGAAGACTAACTATGTAGTCTAGACAAATGAAATCTGAGACGGTATAACTTCTATAATTATTATTTTCGTTTTTTATAGGTGATAAAATTCCCTTTTTATCATATAACCTGAGTGCATCTGTGCTTACCCCTAGCAGTTTTGCAACTTCGCCTACTTTAAAATATTTTTTCATATTCTCTACCCCTCAGTTTCCTTATAACTTAATTAAATATCTTCTTCAAAGTCTTCTTCCAGTTTTTTTCTTCTCTTAGCAATAACCTTACCTGTAACTAATAGAAATATTAAAATAGTAAAGAACATGAACACAGTAGCTATCACAATTGTAATTGCTAAACCCATTAGGTTATAATACATATCATTTATGTAAAAATACAGCCCAAATGCAACTTCAAAGATTATAGTAAATACAGTCGCATAGATTAATGAAGATTTAAGTCCAGGTTCGGTATAATAATCGTAATGACCTGCTTTGCCATATGCAACACCGCTACCAATTGCCATACACATAAATACTATCCATTCTGCCCCAATTTCTTTGAATGAGGCATCAAACGCTATCATTTGTACAAAGATACTAATAAGAAGACCCCAAAACACTAACCAAAAACCGTAATGTTCTATTTTATACATTTCCATTTTTTCTCTTTCATCAACTACTTTTCTTTTAAACATTTTCTTCCTCCCAAAATATATCATTCAATGTCACGTTTAGTATTTTACAAATTGTTACACACAGCTGTAACGACGGATTGAATTTACCGGCTTCAATCATACCTATAGTCTGCCTAGTAACTCCAACTTTTTCTGCCAGCTGTGCTTGTGATAAATCTTCTCCAACACGTGCTATTTTCATTCTAATATTTTTCAATTTGTACCTCCTTCACTATTCTAAGAGGATAATACACTATATTATCTATTATGTCAAGTATATATTACTTTTTGTAATTTTTATATGCCTTTATTGCAAATCAAACTTCCTTTTTTCGGTAAGTACAAATCCATACTGCATGTTTATTATTGCTATAGACAATGTTCCATTACCAATTTCCCCCCAGCTTTTTATGCTTACTTAAAAAGCAAGATTCTAATTAAGAACCTTGCTTTAGATTAACTTACTTATTGTTTTGTTAGACTGACATTCTAAATATATTTATCATATCTTCTCTGTTTAAAACTTTAAAGTTTCCTAACGTTCTGCTACCTGCTTTACTGGCATTGTCAGCTAGTTTTAATATTTCTTCTTCAGAAAGCTGTCTTCCCAGTAACTCAGTAGTATTAATCGGCATGCCCAAACCTTTAAAATATTTAAGAACCGTATCAATCATGATTTCAACAGCTTCTTTTTCTTGCAAATTCACTAAGTCTAGTTCCCATGCTTTTTCGCCCATACGGATAAATCTTTCAGGCGCTTCTTTATATGTATATCTAGCCCAAGCTCCCCAAATAGCAGAAAGTCCAGCTCCGTGAGCTACATCAAACATACCACTAAGTTCATGCTCTAAACGGTGAGATGCCCAGTCGCCTGTTCTACCAAGACCTGTTAAGTTAACATGTGATATGCTACCTGACCAAAACAATTCACTTCTTGCATCATAATCTTCCGGCGTTTCCATAGCAATTGATCCGTATTTTTTAGTGTTACGAATAACTGCTTCAGCAATTTCATCAGTCATATCATTAAGTCCTCCTGGTGAAAAATATCTTTCAAATGTATGCATCATTATATCCACTATTCCACACGCTGTTTGGTATGGAGGAAGTGTATATGTTAGCTCAGGATTCATTAACGTAAATTCCGGTCTACCGTAGTCTGTGTTTACTCCTACCTTATCTCCAGTTTCTTCATTAGTTATTACCGAACTAGAACTGGTTTCGCTTCCAGTAGCTGCCAATGTTATTATGTTTCCATGTGGCAATGCTCCTTTTATTATTTCTTTCCCTTCATAAAAGTCCCAAACATCTCCGTTATAAACTGCTCCATATGCTATAGCTTTAGCTGAATCGAGTACTGACCCTCCGCCTACTGCCAAAACAAAATCTACATTTTCGTCCTTGCATATTTTTATGCCTTCACGTACTTTAGCCAGCCTAGGGTTAGGAACTACTCCACCAAGCATTACATATTCGATTTCATTTTCTTCCATAGAATCCAGAACTCTATCTAAAAGTCCACTTTTAACAGCTCTTTCGCTACCGTAGTGTATTAATACTTTAGTTGCTTCGGACTTAAGCAACTCTTTACCTACTTCATTTTCTACATCCTTACCAAAAATTACTTCAGTAGGTGCATAATATTTAAATTTGTTCATATGTCATTCCTCTCTAATTTTAACCGGTTTTATTTTTCTACTTCCAAACTGATTAATTCCATTTCTGTAGCCAATGTTTTCTTTAATTTAGTAATAGACTTTTTTAAATGCTCTTCCTTAAGATGTGATTCAAATGCTTCTTTATCTTTCCAATCTTCTAAAAAATAAAAGATGTTTTTATTTTTAGCATCTCTGTAAAGTCCATACCTCACATTTCCCGTTTCTTTTCTGGTTTCTTCAATCATATTATCTGTTATCTCGTTGAATTCAGTTAAGGCTTCAGGTTTTACAATGCATTTCGCTATTTTAGTTATCATTTTTAACTCCTTTTCTAATAAAGTTAGTCATTATCTTTCTTTCGGCTTCAGGCTCATTTACTTTATCACGACCAGCTTCAATAACCTTCATCATCCATGCCATATTCTTTCCAAGCACTCTCATTATTTGATTTCCTTCTTTATCCTCTTCAGCTTCTCCAGGCTTCATTCCATAAATAACATTCCAGTAATTTGATGTGGGAATAATCATCTCAGAATACTCTAAGTATTTGTTAAGCTGATTTACTGCCTGTATACCACCAGCTCGTCTTACTGCACCGATTGATACTCCTACTTTGTGGCGAAGTACATTGCCGTTCGCTCCATTTAAATAAAACAGCCTATCTAAAACCGTCTTCATACCACCAGTTACTCCGGAATAATGAATTGGCGATGCCAAGATAATGCCATCTGCTTCCTTAATCTTTTGGAACAGTTTATTAATAATATCGTCTTCAAAAACACATTTTTCATCGTGTTCTTTAAAACATCTCTTACAATCTATGCACTGATGTACCAGTTTATCCCCTACCTTTATTATTTCAGTTTCGATACCTTCTTTTTTTAATTGTTCGGCTATCAAATCTATAGCGTAAGCTGTATTCCCATTTGATCGCGCACTACCGTTAATTGCTAATACTTTCATCTCTAATTTACCCCTTAATTTCTCTCTAATAGAAATAACTTCTACCCTCTTATTTTATACATAATAACCGCAGAATACAACCCTGCATCAATTTTTATTCTAAATATAAAACCCGCTGAAAAATCCAACGGGTTTTGGAGCTACTGGTGAGAATCGAACTCACAATCCCTTCATTACGAGTGAAGTGCTTTACCATTGAGCCACAGTAGCAAATCGCTAATGGTGATTATACACTATTAGCAAGAATATTACAATTATATAAGTCTATTTTCTAGC
>JAENWG010000012.1 GCA_016650175.1 Peptostreptococcaceae bacterium
CTATAATCAATACAACAAATACGATGAATGTTAGAGATAGGATACGCTGTGATTAATATAGGTTCTGTATCAAATGTTAGTGTGGAGCTAAACTTAATAAAAAAATTGATTTTCTGAGCGCATGTGATATGCTTCCCCTAAGTCAAACAGTTTAGTTTTTTCAACTGTCTACCTTACCAGGTCGGGTAATAATTGCACCTTCTGGAGTCATAAACATTAAGTCTCTACAAAATATAGCATTAGGTCTATCTTCTCTTTGTTTTTCCACATAATACACTTTCGCACCAAAATCTTCATAAACCTTTGCGAGTGCATCGTGCTGTTTTCTCATCAGCTCTACATCGACAAGTTCATCTGAAAATCTCACTTTACTTGCATCAAAATTTTCGAGCTCTTTCCCAGGTCTTCTCATCAAAACTGCTTTTAAGATATCCACCTCTGAACATACTCCCCAATCACCCCAATATTCATTAATATCATCTTGAAAACTAGTCTCTTTCGGGAACCACCTTTCACCAGGGATTGCATCAATATCATTTTTTTGTTTTTCATTTTATAGCCTCCTAAATATTTTTTATACTACACATAGGTCGCAAGTACCATGCCAATTTTTTGACATTAACACATATTTCTCATTATTGTAATAAATCATCTTAGAATGTTTGTATTTTAATTTATTAATAATACCTAGTACCTAAATTATTCACAACTGCAATTTTGAATGAAAACATAATAGTTCCGCTATTTCTAGTTTTTATTTTTTATATCATTGTACAGAAAGAAACATATTAGCGTACAAAATACGCCTAAATATATAAGCAGCGTTATTATCTTTAAATCTGATCCAGTCAATATAACACCTGCAATAAATTCGCCTTTTATAATTGACAATGCAGTGAAAAACAATCCTCCTCCCTACAGATAAAGCTATTGTTATCTCAATCGGCGAATATTCGCCGTCTATCTTATTGCCAATTAATGTATATGCCGCTCCTGACAGCACACTGGCATAAAGTACAATGTAACCTAACATTTTTCCGCTTAATTCAAAATCTTTTTCAAAAAGTACTGTACACAGTACTCCAACAATACATATTACAGCCGCAATTGCTATATTTTTTTAATCTTTCTCTGTAACTATTCACTCACGTTTCATAACTGAGCACTAAAACTGCTTTAGAACTGTGTATTCTTTTGGCAAAGAACAATAGTTTCTTTATGGAAATTTGCAGAAAATATCAACGAATAAAATCACTTCAACCTATTGGATTTACTGGGTTTCTAGTCTGTTTTATGCTATAATAGATATAGGCGAAACGAAAATGAAACCGGCAATATGAATAGTGGTTTTTCATATAAAACCAATCAAAATATCATAGATAAACTTGATTAATTGATTAATCCTGTCAATTGCCAAACCATGACTATCAAGAACCAAACTGAAACTATTGAGAATCAAGGCGAGTTTGTTAACCCTGCTGCCATCAATTCCATAGCTGCTACCAACTTCATATGCCTTAATCCAGTAGTGAAATATGCTGTCATAAACTTTCAGATTTCCTTCTTTCCACATAGCTTAATCCTCCTCGCCGCTCAGGATGAATTTCATATATTTTGCTTTTTCTTCTTCAAGAAAAGTCACCAGTTCGAAGAAACCGTTTTCATAAGCAATTTCCCGTACCATGTATACATCAAGCATATTAGTAATACCCGTATCTCTGATTTTCAGTATCTGTTCTTTTATTTTTCCATCCATATCAGCAATCCTCCTCACGAATAATTCGGCAGTGGTCTTCACCGTAAATTACATGAAGACTTGAGCCATTATCCCAATGCACCATAATTGAGGCAGTATCATCGACTCCCCATACCGTGCCCTTTGTTCCAATAGGTGGTGCCTGCATATCTTCCATCTGTGTAAGTTCAACCCGTGTTCCCACAAGATACTGTCTGCGGATTCGCTGCACTGTTTCTTTATTTGGAAATCTCATTTTTGGCACCTCCTTTGAAAGCTGATGAACCTGTGAAATTCTTGAGCAGAATCGTTCGCTCTGCTTTATATTCCACCCCAATAAATCCCAAGCGAAGTAAAAAACAGCGGAATGCGTATTTTTCATTCTCAACTTCTTTTTTCTTTGCCTGAATGTGTTTCTGTTTTCTTGCCATCTCGCAAAGTGCGTAAATCAAATGGGTGTAGGAATTAACTGTGTCACTATCATCCGGAGTAATGGAAAACCAAGGAAATGAAACCTTCTCCTCATCTGTTTCAATTGGCAGGCTGTCAATATCCAGTGCTTTCTTGATAAGGCTGCCTTTTGCCTCAAGCAGATGTTCTAGGTTTGAAAAGCCATTACCTGTGAAGTAATCCCTTTGCATTGCCACTGTAAGCCCCAAAGTTTCGCCCTGTGAGGTTTGTTCCTCTGTATTGGCATTCTCGGTCGACTTAGTTTTCTCTGCCACTGTGTCGGTTTCTATCGAATCCTGCGGTTCGGTTGTAAAACCTTTCTTTTCAAGCTTCTCCAAAAGGTTTTCAAGCTTCTCCCTGTCGGCTCGGTTATCAAAGGATACTGTTCCAAGGCGGTCGATGGTAAAACAATCTAATTCGTATGCAAAGGATGGCACACCCTTGTATGTGGCTTTGGCTCCTGTTATTTTGCTAATTGCTGCTACTAGGTTCTTTCGGTCTTTACCTTGTGCATTAAATTTTACTTCCATTTGAAGTACCTCCTTAATTTTTGGTACTTACATATATCACTCTAAAGCAGCATAATAGCAAGTGTATCAGCAATATAGCAAACAAAATTATTCTGTGTCTATCAGAACGCAAGCGCCAATAAATTCCAAATAGTTGCCCTACATTTTACATTCATCCTCTACCTCTAATTCATCAAATTTATAAGTAAGACCATCTCGAACCACTGATGTATTTTCAGAAGAACCAGCCTGCTCAATGTATCTTTTTACAATGACATCGCAGAACTTTTCATCAAGTTCCACAATATAGCAGATACGTTCCGACTGCTCACAGGCAATCAACGTGGATCCACTGCCACCAAATGGATCAAGAACAATGGAATTACTCATAGATGAATTCATAATCGGATATGCAAGCAACATAACAGGCTTCATTGTAGGATGATCTCCGTTTTTCTTTGGCTTATCAAACTCCCAGATAGTTGTTTCTTTTCTGCCCGTATACCACTTATGCTTTCCTTTTTTCTTCCAACCAAACAATACAGGCTCATGCTGCCATTGATACGGTGAACGTCCGAGAACAAGACTCTGTTTTTTCCAAATGCAGCATCCAGATAAATAAAAACCTGCATCCGAAAATGCTCTACGGAAATTAAGGCCTTCAGTGTCGGAATGAAATACATAAATCGATGCATCTTCTGCCATCACATCTTCGGTGTTTATAAAAGCATCTAAAAGGAATGTATAGAATGCATCATTTCCCATATTGTCATTTTTGATTTTGCCAGCGGTTCCTTTATAATTTACATTATACGGAGGATCAGTAATCACAAGATTCACTTTTGCTCCCGCCATAAGGACATCAAAGGTATCCTTTTTCGTAGAATCACCGCAAACAAGTCTATGTCTGCCAAGAGTCCACACATCTCCAAGTTTAGAAAATACGGGGTTTTTAAGTTCCGCATCGACATCAAAGTCATCATCGTGAATGCCTTCTTTTATCGTATCTTTAAAAAGGTCATCCAGCTCTTCTGGTTCAAAGCCTGTAAGGGACACATCAAAATCAGCACCCTGCAGATCTGAAATCAAAAGGTACAGTTTATCTTTATCCCAGTCACCGCTGATTTTATTCAAAGCAACATTGAGAGCCTTTTCTTTTTCTTCATCCATCTCTATGACAACACAGTCCACTTCGCTGGTTCCCATATCAATGAGGACTTTCAGCCTTTGGTGCCCACCAACTACTCTTCCTGTGGTCTTATTCCAGATAACCGGTTCTACATAGCCAAACTGTTCAATGGAGCGTTTCAGTTTTTCATATTCCGCATCCCCAGGCTTTAAGTCCTTACGGGGATTATATTCAGCAGGTAATAAGTCTGCCGTATTCTTTTTTTCTATTTGCATTATCCGTATTTCCTTTCCAACTTGGCGGTTTCACCAGTCACTTTAAATTTATAATTAGGACCTTTATCTTTAAATGCATTATACTTGTCCATTACATCAATTATCTTTCCGTGTGCGAAGCAGACGTTCCATCACATCATTTTGTGGTGTTGCACCAACAAATTCACTGGAACAATTCTCCCTGACAATTTGATATACTTCTGCCCACAGACGATTGGTCTGCGACATGAAATCTCTGCTCATAGCAACATATGGACTGGCGATTGCATTACCTGTAGTGGGATGCTTTGCAAGAAAACCATATTGTGATACCGCTTTTTCGCACTGTATCCAGCGTGCTGAACTCATGGCATAACGTTGGAGCAAAAAGGGTGATACCAAAACAGCACAGCCTCTTTTTGACAGCCACTCCCATGTTTCTTTGTAGATTTCTTCTGCGTATAAATCTATTCCAATCTTCTGATTATCTTTTAAGAAATCTTTTATGGGCGGCATTTCCTCACCCTCTAATTTTTCGCTTTCATTACCAAAATCAATAACCTCCATTTTTCGGTGTCCACGGTTTCCTTCGGAAATCTTATCAGCTAATGGTTTTTTAGGTCTACCTCCTGTACCTGGCATAGGTCCTCTTTTTCCCATTAAATCACTTCCTTTCAAACCATGGTTTATATACCCCTAAAACTTATGCGTTTTTCTGCGCGTCACTCCAGGCCGTTGCCCGGTATAAGAGCCCTGGAGATTAGACCACCCCTAGGGTCATTTGCGAATCTGCCTATCACCAAGTTCAAAATGAATCTTATTATGGCAGGATTTACAAAGAGCCATTAAATTACTTTTGTCATGTGTACCGCCTTGCGATATTGGAAGGATATGATGAACCTCCTCGGTTGGAGTCAACCGACCTTCTTCCAAGCACTTCTCGCACACGGGGTGCTCCAAAACATAACGGTCACGGATTCTCTTCCATGCTCTTCCGTACTTTTTATTGATGTCCTTAGAACGTTCATACTTGTCATACTTTCTTCGTTCCTGTGTTCTATGCACCTCACAGTACTGTCCCTCGGTTAAGTTGGGGCATCCTGGATAGCTACATGGACGCTTTGGCTTTTTTGGCATTTGTTCACCTCTGTTTTCGTGCATATCATAACCACCCGTAAAACGGGTGGTTATGATTATACTAAAAAACACCCTATCTAATAGAGTGTTTGATTGTTATTTGAAATTATTTGTTTTACTTTAGCTATTTCTTCTTTCATTATTAATTACTGGAATTCATCCAGCTCAGAGCAGTCATTACTTTTTGCTTCTGTTCCCGTTACTGAGTAATAGTAGCTCTTGTATATCTTGCCCGCGGATATATTCTTTGGTCTATCTGTTATTATATAATCTTAAAATTCATTATATTCGGTTCTACCTTCTATATGTCTTTTAAATCTTTCATATGCAACAGCACCTTTTTTAATCATGCTCTTTCTTACTTCTATATAATATATGCGTTTAGCATTATTCCATACTGTATCCAATGCATCTTTTTCATCTTCATTAAAGTTATGTGCTTTACTAAAGTCTACATTAGGAAAATTTTCTGAAAATCCTTTAATTAAGGCATCTGAATATTCATTTCTCTTGCTTTCACATGTGCTTTTAATTAACGCCTTTGCAGCTTGTTTAGCAATAGTTATGTCAAAATACATAAACTTTCCTTTCAATCATTATTTGCTTCTCTACTTATCTTTCTTCTTGATCTGTTTTTTTACTTTAGTCTTAGAATTCCCTGCTATAATTATCTGCATAAGTATACCTATAACAGCAATTGCTACTGCTGCAATGATTAGAATTCCAACATGACTTAAAAAATATTCCATAAGCACCTCCATAGTTAATATTCAGATTATACAATACTTTTTAATTAATAACAATAAAAAATCTAACTAATTAGCACATACACATGTTATCAAAATTGGTGATTGTATTAAACTGAAGTTGACTTCGGATAATATTTATTTTAGATTAATAACTACTTATATTATTTTTCGCTAATCATAAAAAAAATACAACCTACAAAAAAAATCGCACTTCCAACGGAACCGATAACATTTAGTTGTCTTACATTATCAAACAAAAAAAACAAACTTCCTACCGAGAATGATATCCAACCCATTAATTCTAATCTTCTTTTCAACTTTACCTCCAACTATATAAATTATACTAATATCATTTTATCATATAGTAATGAAACTAACAAATGACTTTTGTTAATATTAATTAAGTTGTAATAAGTCAGTAATCGGAGTTTGCTTCGGATAATGTTGCCGTGAGGTTAATAACTATAAAAAAGCCGAACTAATCAGCTCGGTTAAATTTCGTTGGGCAACTTAATAAATTTATCTGGGATGTTAAAATTCACAAAGCTGCACCGAAGGGAATACATAAACAAGTTAATGTTTATTTATTACATCTAAATTATATTACCAATTCAAAATATATGACATAATTACTATTAAATGATTGACACTTTTGGCTTAATATATTAAAATTAATTGATATTAAAACTTAATTTTATTAAGGAGTCCAGGATGGATAACACAGATATTAAAATATTAAAGATTTTACAGAACAATTGTAAAGCTACATTAAAAGATATTAGCACTGAAGTAAATTTAACCAGCCCTGCTGTCATGGAAAGGATTCGTAAACTTAAAGATGATAACGTTATAAACGGTTATTACACATCGCTTAATTTTGAAAAATTCGGGATGACAATCACCGCATTAATATCAGTAGATGTTAATCAGAAAAAATACGAGACCTTTTGCAAGTTTTGTAGGGAAGAAGAATTAATCATTACTCATCATCATATAATCGGTCCCTATAACGCTATGCTTCAAGTCATTGCAAGGGATTCCTCTAATCTCTCTAATCTCTTAAAAAAACTCAACTTCTTTGGTACCACCCAGACATCTATTATATTGGATACTTTATTTAGTAACGAAATGCTAAAATAAAGTTTATTTGTAAACCAATGTAGAATAGTAATCATTTTCCATTACATATACAGAAGAATCTATTCTATTATTTACTATAGCATTGATTTTTTCTATATAATCATTGAGCTCATCATCTTTAATAGTACACTTATCTGACGGTTGAAATTCTTCAGCCGTTTTATTGTATCTACCTTCATCTGTTATCCAACTTCTAGACGCTAAAATCACAATGTTTTCTCCATTAGACATAATATCTTTTCCTGCCATTAATCTAGAGTCAAAATCGAGCCCTAAAAGATTTGAAATTGTAGGTAAAACATCTATTTGGGAGCAATACTTATCTACTTCTACTGTTTCTTTCATGCCTGCGGACCAAATAATCAAGGAATTTCTATATACATCAAAATCAATGTTATCTTCATTTATGCTTTCTAAGGAATTTGTGCCATAGTCCTTACCTGTAAGTTCTTCTATCACTGATATATTAAAGTAAGGGATATGATCAGGGACCATTACGATTACAGTTTCATCAGCTATTCCTGCTTCTTCTAATATACTATTTAAATATACAAGCGCCTTTTCTACTTCTAAATTAGCCGCCAGATACCCTTTAGTAGTCATCGATAAATCTGCATACTTAGATTCCTCAATTATTTCCATATTCCTTTTAGTCATACTATTAGCGCCTTCAACGTACGGTAAGTGACCGCTTATGGACATATAGTAAACATGAAAAGGTTCGCTATCAATATATTCATCTATAGTTTGCATAATGGTATATTCATCAGATTGAGGCCAATACATTTTGCCGTTTTCATCCGTTTCCATTACGAATCCTGAATCGTTTTGTTCCCAATCATACCCAAGTTGTTGATGTGATGCACTTCTTCCATACATATTCTCATTTGCATGATATCCCTTAGTTATATAACCATCATTTTGCAATTGCTCGGCTAGGTTAAAAGGCATAGATAGACTTCTTTTACCTACTTCCATCATACTTATTGGAAATCCATTTTTAGGATATAACCCTGTTAAATTTCTAAATTCTCCTCCAGAAGTACTGGTGAACTGAAGTGGTGTATAAAAATTATTAAACACAAATCCTTCGTGTGTCATTTTATATAAAGTCGGTGTTAGTTCTTCATCAATCATCGAACCATCAAAACCTTCTAAAGAAAAGAATATTACGTTATAATCTTTGAAAATCCCTGTATATTCATTCTTTTCCGTAGGACTACAGTTCATAAAATACTCATTTAGCCATTTTAACGTCTCGTTTTCTGTGTTATCTTTCATAGTAATAAAATCTAGATCAAGCTTGTTTTCTTCTATTACTTCTTCTATTTCAGTTTCTTCATTTACATAATCATAATCAAAATCATAGTTATATTCTCTTTCCACTCCAAATATACTATGACTTATATCAAGTTCTATCATAGCAAATACACCTAACTGTTCAACTTGGCTTGCCACTTCTGTATCACTTTTATATAGCTTTAAAGGTGTTGGATCGCTGCTCCAGGGTAAATATAAGGTTCCAAAACCTATACTATATATAAGTATTGCTATTATTGCGTAATTCCAGTTTTTTATGTTATTTGATTTAGAGATTTCAATCAATTTTTCATGAAATATAATTCCAATTATTACAGGCAAAAACATCAATAACAAACCCAGTAAATTGTTTCTAATACCCATTGACATGACATCGTTATATTCTGTTATTTTATTTTCTAAAACAATACTAACTCCACCAACTATTTGATAATATTCCTGCATGATTTCACGAACAATCATTTCAACTGAAAGCACAAGGCTTATTAAAAATATGCTTGTTATTGAAACTATGAATTGAATTCTTTTGGGAAATAATCTAATAACAAATGCTAATACAAAGCCTATTGATAAGGAAAATAAGGAAAATAACACAAAATACTTTAATTGCATATTCATATATATGTGAAATGCCCACTCTAAATATAGTAGTGATAATGGCACATAAAATAAAGCTAATAATCTAATTGGTTTATCCGCCTTGTTTATTTTGATTCCCTTATCTATTCCCATATTAACTACCTTCCTACTAAAATAATAATTAATTATATCATAAACAAATAAACTGTATTATCATTTTTACAAAAAATTAAAAAGGCTCAGATAATTCTGAACCTTTGTTTAATACTATTTAATTGCTTTCTTTGCAGTTTCACAAATCTGAGCAAATCCTTTTTCATCATATATAGCCATTTCAGAAAGCATTTTTCTGTTCATTTCTATACCTGATATTTTAAGACCATTCATAAGTTTGCTGTATGATAAACCGTTGATTCTTGCACCAGCGTTTATTCTTGCAATCCACATTTTTCTGTAGTCTCTCTTTTTGTTTTTTCTACCTATAAAAGCGGATCTTAAACTTCTCATTACTGCCGGATTAGCTGCTCTGAAAACCTTACTCTTTTGTCCGTAGAAACCTTTTGCTTGTTTTAATACTTTTTTATGTCTTTTGTGTGCATTCACACCTTTTTTTACTCTTGCCATATCTTATTCCCTCCCAAATACTATTTAGCCATTGCTCTAAGCATACGCTTATGATCTGCTGATGATACAACGGTTGACTTACGAAGACCTCTTTTTCTTTTAGCAGTCTTCTTTGTTAAAATATGGCCTTTAAACGCCTTACTTCTCTTTATTTTCCCGCTTCCAGTTAACTTCATCCTCTTGCATGCGCCTCTATGCGACTTCATTTTATTAGCCATTACAAATCTCCTTCTATATATATTGCTTATTTTTTATCTGCTTTAGGTGCCAAAAACATAGTAAGGCTTCTGCCTTCAAATTTTGGCCTCTTTTCAACAACCCCATTTTCAGAAACTGCGTCTGCAAAATGGTTCATTACTTCTCTTCCTTTTGAGGTATAATCTCTTTCTCTACCTCTGAATCTAAGGCTAACTTTAACCTTGTCTCCTTCTTGAAGAAATTTATTAGCAGTTTTTGCCTTAACCATAATATCGTGTTCTTCTATAAAAGTACTAAGTCTTATTTCTTTTACCTGAGTAGTCTTCTGTTTTTTCTTAGCTTCTTTTTCTCTTTTTTGAAGCTCATAACGGTATTTACCATAATCAAGTATTTTGCATACTGGTGGATTTGCATTTGGAGATACATTAACTAAATCCAATTTTTTCTCATCAGCCATTTCCAAAGCTTCGCTTCGGCTAATAACACCAATCATAGTCCCTGTTTCATCAATAACCCTTAGTTCTTTTTCACGAATTTCCTCGTTTAATAGACATTCCTTGCTAATTGTACTACACCTCCTCATAATAAAAAAACGGATACAAAGCATCCGCATACATTAAGGTAATTCACCGTATTAACCCAACCAACGCAAGTCAGAAAGGTGAGAAGCGGATAACTTCTTCTTCAACTTAGGAAAGTATACTATTATTATGTCCATTTGTCAATGTTTTTTATCGAATTATTTTATGAACATGTGTTTACAAAAATATTCCTATATGCTATACTTATACTAATATTAGAAAGGGAGACGTACTATTATGAAAAAAAGTAAACATAGGCAAGAAGCCATTTTAAAGTACATGAGAGAAACCATAGATATTAAAGGTTACCCTCCTACTGTTCGCGAAATATGCTCTGCGCTTAACATCAAATCGACGTCTACCGTACACAGTGACATTAAATCACTAATAGACTCTGGTCTACTTATTAAAGATCCTAGTAAACCAAGAGCTTTAAAGTTAGTTGAAGAAAAAAGCGCTGTTACAGAAAATCAATATACTAGCAATGAGGAAATCATAAACGTACCTGTACTTGGAAGAGTTGCAGCCGGAACACCTATACTTGCAAGTGAAAACATTGAAGATTCTTTTCCGATTCCTGCTAGATTTGTAAATGGCGGAACCAACTTCATGTTAACTGTTCATGGCGAAAGTATGATAAACGTAGGTATTAATAACGGCGATTATATATTAGTAGAAAAAAACGATACTGCACGCAATGGAGAAATCGTAGTAGCTATGGTCGAAAATTTCGAAAGTGAAGCTACTGTTAAAACTTTCTACAAAGAAAATAACCACTTCAGATTACAACCCGAAAACGATACAATGAGCCCAATTATAGTAGATGATGTAACCATCATCGGTAAAGTAAAAGGTGTTTTTAGATATTTTAATTAAAGCTTAAGCAAGGTATTTGCCTTGCTTTTTTTATTTCTAAGGAAAGCTTTATTTAATATATCTTTTTTTTATTTTTTCCGTAAGCTTAATAGGTTTAGCAATTAATATTTCATATGAGCCATCTACTACAATATCATACAGTTTAACAAACGGCTTTGAAGAAAAAACTACGACACTTAAACTTGCCAAAACAAATATGGAGATGTAATAAATAACGCTGTTAGGATCTGGAACACCAACTATCCCAAATGATAAACCGTCATTTCCTTTTAACCACTGCCTAATTACTAGATGGAATATATATATCGGCATTGTGTTTCTTCCAACATATGACAAATAATTTTCTTTTTTTGGTAAAAGATTCAAAGATACTATTATCCATAGAACCCCTAATAAAACAAGTAGTAATCTCATTGTAATATCCAGAGTCCAGTTAACGCCATTGCTTGCGCCTGGATTTCGTAACAAATACCAACCATGAGTTATCTGCGGTAATTTATATGCCAACAAAACAGAAACATAAATCAAAACTATACCTAACATTGACATCTTCCATTTATTAGATTTTTTAATTTTTTCTATATGGGAAGAATTAACGTAATATCCCAATATGAAAAACGGTAAATAAGATACTATTCTAGCTAACGACATAAATTCGGTTAAAAAAGGAAGGCATCCTGCTATTAGATATATAAAAAAGCTTATCCATAGTATATAGGGTACTTTTATAAGACTTTTAATGAAAAATTTGTATAAAAATAAGGCAAGTAAAAACCACATGGCAAATGGAGGTTGTTTAAAATACAAATTCGCATTACCCCATAATATCATCCTTACTTCATAGAAAAAAAATATGCTCAATATATATGGCCATAATAATGATTTAAAGGCAGCATTACGGCTCTTGTCAACATTTTTAGAAAAGTAACCTGCCAAAAACATAAATGCTTGAATTACAAAAACATTTATGGTTAGATAAACAACGCCCCCAAAGGAATCTTGTACAAAATGACCTGCCTCCATCGTAAAATGAGATATTGGGATACACCATATTAATAAGCCTCTAAAAGTATCGTACAACGGATCTCTTATTATTTTTTTTTCCATTTATCACACCTATTTAAAATAAATTATTTTTCTATTCTGTAAACCTGCTATAAAATTAGGCAATTTATATATTAATTAATATTGGTACAAGCATAGGTACTACCATACTCATAATAAGTCCCATTCCAAATGAATAAGCTACCATCTCTTCTTTTGTACACTTTTCTATTATTGGCATTCCTATATCCATAGCACATACTCCGGGAATTGCTGTAACTTCTATATATCCAATTTTATTTGCTAAAAACGGTATTAATACTATACCACCCATTTCTCTTATTACGTTATGCATAAATGAAATAGCACCGGCATAAGTATGACCTGCTTCAGTTATTATAGTTGGCGCCATCGTATACCATCCAAAGCCTGCTCCTATCGCAAGCCCTTCTGGAATTGTTATAGGAAGGAAAAGTCCACAAATTGCCCCTCCTACTAAAGACCCTATTATTGCAGCTAGCGGAAATATCAGAAATTTAAACCCTATCCTTTTTAGACTTTCAAAAATATTACCGTTTAAACCTAGACTAAATCCTATCGCCAATAAGAGTAATGCAACTCCTGCTATTAGCAGATTACCAAATTTAAATGCTCTTCCTTTATATCACTTGGAAGTATTACTAAATATCCTATTGCTAATCCTATAATCAAAGGAATAATAACAATTAACAGAGTAAAGATATTATTATTGCTTTGGGATGATTTTTCTTGATACTTTCCGCCTTCAATAGCTAAGCTATCTTCAATCGGCTTAAATTTTTCTATATCTTCAAATTTATTGTAAGAAAACTCAATCTCAGTTTTCTTTGAAATCGGATTAGCTTGTTTATCTAGTCTCATAACTTTTCTTGCTAGGCTTACAAAAAGTACCGAAAACCCTACAACCAATACAGATACCACAACAGAAGAAAACCCTATCATTCCCAGATTAGAGATTACTTTCTGATCACTACCCATTCTAATTCCCATTAATAATATAAGTAATACTATTAAACCGTTGAAAATTTCATCCAGTTTATTAAATTTTTCTTTATTATTTCTAACTTTTGACGCTAAAAAATAACCTAATATCATAGCCGTATAATACAACAACAATGTTTCCATAAACACCTCACAAATTTATGAAGTAATTATACTAAACATATTGACATAAGTAAAGTTTTACTATAGTATTAATAGCGAAAAGAACATCTTTAAGTTAGTACTGTGATGCTAACAAGATTGCATATTACCGGACATAATTTATTATGTCAGAATTTTGCGGTTTTGTCACGCCTGTGCAGTGTGGCAAATTTTTTTATGTAATTAGGAGTATATATGAAGCTTAAAGCAACATTAATGGACGAAAAAGACATTACACGAGCGCTGAGAAGAATCTCACATCAAATCCTCGAACGTAATAACGGTGGTGAAGATTTGATTCTATTAGGCATTAAATCAAGAGGTCTTCCTCTTGCCGAAATGATTGCCGAAAATCTCAAAGCTATAGAAGGTATCGAAGTCCCTGTAGGTGCTCTTGATATTACTTTATACCGTGATGATCTTAGCGAAATTAGTGATTTGCCTTTAGTGCATGAAACTCCACTTCACTTTGAAGTTAAGGATAAAAATGTAATACTAATCGATGACGTTCTTTATACTGGTAGAACTGCAAGAGCTGCTTTAGATGCAGTATCTGAACATGGACGTGCTAAATCTATACAGTTAGCAGTCTTAATTGACAGAGGACATAGAGAACTACCTATAAGACCCGATTATGTTGGTAAGAACGTTCCCACTTCTAAAAGTGAAATAGTTGCAGTAAAAATCCGTAGCATAGACGGTAATACATGCGTAAATCTACAGGAAATTGAATAACCTGAGTTCTAGATGTTCCTTCAGAAAACGGAGGAAAAATGACTAAAAAAGAACGCGATCTAATGTTTGAAAATGGTATTACTAATGCGAGGTTGCTAGGATGGCCAAAAACTATCTTGCTAGGTCTTCAACACACTTTTGCTATGTTTGGTGCTACTATCCTAGTTCCATTACTTACTGGATTGAGTATTTCAACTACTCTACTTATGGCGGGTTTAGGCACCCTATTATTTCATCTTATAACAAAAGGTAAAGTACCTGCCTTTCTTGGTTCATCATTTGCATTCCTTGGAGGATATGCTATTGTAGCACCTATGATAGACGGAGCACCAAATGCAGAAATGCTACCTTATGCTGGTGGTGGTGTAATCGCGGCAGGACTTGTATATGTCCTAATGGCAGGTCTGATTAAAGCTTTCGGCGTTAAAAGGATTATGCGATTTTTCCCACCTATAGTAACTGGACCTATCATTATATCCATAGGATTAATATTAGCTCCTTCTGCTATATCAAACTGTCAAACTAATTGGACCTTAGCCCTTATAGCACTTATTTCTATTATTGGATTTAATATTTGGGGCAAAGGAATGGTAAAAATAGTACCTATCGTATTAGGCGTATCTATTGCTTACATATTTGCTATGATAATGGGAGAAATCGACTACACAGGTTTCCAAGATGCAAGTATTTTCGGGCTTCCACCAATCACTCTAGCAAAATTTGATGTGAGTGCAATTATTACTATCATGCCTATAGCTTTGGCTACCATGATGGAACACATCGGAGATATATCAGCAATCGGTGCTACCACAGGAAACAATTTTTTGGCAAATCCAGGATTGAACCGTACGCTTTTAGGTGACGGTCTTGCTACTTGTATGTCTGCTTTATTTGGTGGTCCTGCTAATACTACTTATGGAGAAAATACAGGAGTATTAGCCTTAACCAAAGTTTATGATCCTTTAGTTATTAGAATTGCAGCTATCTTTGCTGTATTGCTAGCATTCATACCTAAAGTTGCATTCATCATATCTACTGTCCCTGTTGCAATAATAGGTGGCGTATCATTAATTTTATACGGAATGATTTCCGCTATAGGTATCAGAAATGTAGTCGAAAATCAGGTAGATTTTGCTAAAACCAGAAATACTATAATCGCAGCACTCATATTAGTATGCGCTTTAGGTTTTACATCTGTAGGTGGAATTCAGTTTCCAGTATTAGAATCTACTATTACACTTTCAGGATTAGCAATAGCTGCTATAGTTGGTATCTTTGCCAATGCAATTCTTCCAGGAAACGATTATATATTTGAAGACGAAGGCGAAGAAGAAAAATTCCAAACATTTAAAATTTAATATATCTATTAGAGCTATAACCCAGAGAAGCGATATAATTCGCTTCTCTTTTTTTGTATTGTAAATAATAGGTTAAACATGATTCTTTTATTTGTATTAACTAATTAAATATATTATAATCTAAATATATACAAATCAAGTTAGGAGAAACCATGCCATCACATTATGCACATTACTACTTTGGGACCAAAGTTATTAAAAACTCTTCTCAGGAGATCAAAGATTTAGTTAACACAAATATCAATACTATAGACTCTTTTATGTTAGGTCTACATGGCCCTGATATTTTGTTTTTCCATAAAGTGTATAAAGCGACACCAATCAACAAAGAAGGCAGTGATATACATCGTAAAGCTGGTAAAGATTTTTTTAACCGAACTATACCATACGTTAAAGCATATCCCACTCCTGAAAACCTTAGTTATATACTTGGTTTTATGTGCCATTTCATGTTAGATACAGCTTGCCATCCTTTGGTAAATGAATATATGACTAAAGAAAATCTTTCCCACTCTACTGTAGAAATGGAATTTGATAGTTATATAATTAGAAGCTTGAAAAAAGACCCACTTTTAATCAATCAAATTTTCCATATTCAATCTAATCTGGATTTGGGAGAAATTATTTCTCCTTTTTATCGAACAACAACTCCAAAGACTGTTTATGATTCTATTAATTGGATGAAACATATACTTAATATAATGACTAGTTCTAGCACAAGTAAAAGAAACTTGGTAGGTGAATTGCTCAAAGCTACTAATAAATATGATACTCACGGAGGCATGATAGTTACTAGTGTGCCTAACCCAAAATCACTAGAATCAAGCCAAATACTTTTAGATGAATTATTAAGCACTGTGGATAAAACTAATAAAGAACTTGATTACCTGCTTACCTGTATAAGTGATAACAAGCCTTTGTCAGATAGAACCAACTTAAATTTTAATGGCGTTACAGTTAATTAAGGAGAACATTTATGAACAAACTCAACAAACTTGAAAGGCATTGGGTTATGTATGATGTGGCTAACTCAGCTTTCGTTCTACTGGCAACTACAATAATTCCAATCTATTTCAAGAATCTGGCATCAGCTTCTGGCGTAGCCAGTTATGATTCTACCGCTTATATAAGCTATGCTGCAGCAATAGTAACTATAGCCGTTGCAATCTTGGGTCCAACTATAGGTACCATAGCAGATACCAAAGGATATAAGAAACCCATTTTTACGGCTTTTTTATTACTCGGATGTATATGTTGCGTAATTATGCCTACCATGACTAGTTGGCTTGGATTTCTAGTGCTTTTCATATTTGCCAAAATAGGTATGTCAAGCTCAATTATATTAAATGATTCGATGCTTGTAGATGTTACAGAACCAAGTAGAATGGATATGCTTTCTACTAAAGGTTATGCTTGGGGATACATAGGAAGTTGCGTACCATTTATAATATCATTAGTGTTAATATTAAAATGTGATTCAATTGGACTCTCATCTACTACCGCTACAATAATCGCATTTATTATTACGGCAGTTTGGTGGTTCACATTTTCCATCCCAATACTTAAAAGCTACCAACAGATACACTATGTAAAAAAAGAAGCACACGCCATCAGGAAAAGTTTTATAAGGCTTGGCAAGTTTGCTAAAACCATTAAACATAAGAAAAAGCTATATCTTTTCTTGTTCGCATTTTTCTTTTATATAGATGGAGTTTATACAATAATAAATTTAGCTACTTCATATGGTAAAGATGTTGGTATATCAGATTCAAATCTTTTATTAGCTTTACTTCTTACACAAATAGTAGCTTTCCCATGTGCACTTATTTTTGGCAGATTATCAAGTAAATATAAACCGGTTAATATTATCAAGGTTTGTATTGTAGGTTATTTTGGCATTGCAGTATTTGCTTTACAACTTGATAGAACTTGGGAATTTTGGTTATTAGCAGTAGCTGTAGCAGTATTCCAGGGAGCTATTCAATCTATGTCAAGATCATATTTTGCTAAGATAATTCCTAAACATGAGTCATCTGAATATTTTGGTTTCTATGATATCTTTGGCAAAGGTGCCACCTTCTTTGGTGCTATGCTTATGGGTATATCAACTCAGATATTCAGTTCTTCAAGAGCTGGTGTGGCTGCATTAGCTTTACTCTTCCCTCTAGGATACTACTTCCTTTGTAAGTCCGAGAAAGCTGATGAAATTACATATGATGAAGAAGTTAATTAATTAAAATAATAAATAGATCGTTATAAAAAACTATAATAAAAAAACACCTAAACGGTGTTTTTTTATTATATAAGTAAGATGAAAAGTTTTGAGAAAAAAAAGAGCTATGGAAAAATAATCCAAAGCCCGAATTCGCTGGTATAACGGCATTGCCCAATTTTCCCGTTGGGATACAAAAAAATTCATGCAGGTCTCCTGACTCAAGAATTAACACTTTACACCTTCCCAGTTTCCCAGTGGCATTAGTAAAGCTACTCTCTTACAGTGGCGGGACCGCGTAGGATTTACACCTACTTCCCTATTATCCTTTCGGACATGAACTTTATTTAATTCTCTTGCATTGTAACATATAAAATTATTTGTGTAAAGTATATTAACCAATAAATAATGGAACTAGGATAGGCGTGCTTAAGCTTAGCAACACTCCTGTAATAATGGCATATACTGCTATATCGCTTTGTGTTGACTTCTCTATCAAGGGTAAACAGACATCCATGTTAGATGAGCCACCAAGACCCGTAACCTCAATATAACCAAATTTGCTAGCTATAAAAGGAATCAGAAGTATTGACAACATCTCTCTCATTATATTATGCATAAAAGAAATGGCTCCAGCGGTGATATTACCACTTTCGATTATAATACCTGGTGCTAGTGTATACCATCCAAATCCTGCCCCTATAGCCAATGCTTCTCTTGCAGTGATTGGTACAAATATCAGGCTAATAAGAGTTCCTATTAAAGTACCTACTGCTATTGCTAACGGAAATATCAAAACTTTAAGGCCTACATCTTTAATGCTTTGTATGATCGTACCACTAATACTCAAATCTATTCCTACAAAGAACAGTAATATACACAAACCAACGGTTATAGTATATCCACTCATAGTTTCGAAGGTCTTAATATTAGTAAAAAGCTTATCAACAAAAACATATCCTGAGCTCATACCCACTACTACAAAAATCAAAATGAGTCTAGTCATCTTATATCCTTGACCGCTATCTTCAGTGTCTTTTGATTGTTTTTTTATCTTTTGTCCAGTATTTGATTTTTTTCTGCCATAATGATCAAGTCCAATTAACCTTCTTGCTAGCGAAATAGCTACAACAGAACAAGTCATAGTAATTATAGTTATAATTAAAGCATACAACCCTATTGAATTGAGGTTCTCAACAACTTGTTTATTAGCACCCATTCTAAGACCCATAGTAAATATCAATCCGATAATTACTACAGTTTGAACTTTGCCTGACCAAGATATATGACGATCCAATTTTTTTAATCTATTACCTATAAGATAGCCTATAGCCGCAGCTCCTAGATAAATAAGCATACTTTCCATTAAACAGTATTTAATCCTTTATCAGTTCTTTTAGTGAAGTAGTAAGTCCTGCTATCCCTTGTATATCTGAAGGGATAATTATCTTAGTTGCTTGTCCATTAGCTGCTGCCTCAAAACTCTTTAAACCTTCAAGAGCAATAGCTTCCTTTGTAGGCTTAGCATTGTTTATCATTTTAATACCTTCAGCAGTTGCTTCTTTTACTAAATAAATAGCTTTTGCTTGACCTTCTGCTATTTTTATGTCAAATTGTTTTTTAGCTTCAGCTTCCAAAATCACAGATTCTTTATGACCTTCAGCCGTTAATATTACTGACAATTTTTCGCCTTCTGCTCTTAAGATTACTTCTCTTTTTTCACGTTCTGCTCTCATTTGTTTTTCCATTGCTACTTGGATATCTTTAGGTGGTGTAATGTTTTTAACTTCTACTCTATTGATTTTAATACCCCATGGGTCTGTAGCTTCATCCAATACAATTCTAATCTTAGTATTGATAAGTTCTCTACTTGTTAGCGATTGATCAAGCTCCAAATCTCCTATGATATTTCTAAGAGTTGTAGCTGTCAAATTTTCTATTGCAGATAAAGGTCTTTCTACTCCATAAGCATAAAGCTTAGGATCTGTAATCTGAAAATATACTACAGTATCTATTTCCATAGTTACATTGTCCTTTGTTATAACTGGCTGAGGTGGAAAATCTATAACTTTTTCCTTGAGTGATACTTTATTTGCTATTTTATCGATTAAAGGCAATTTAAAATGAAGTCCAACGCTCCATGTACCATCATATGCTCCCAATCTTTCTATTACATAGGCTTTAGCCTGTGGCACTACTTTAATATTAGTTGCAATAAGACCTACTACTATTAATAATAATACTACCCATAACGTATTTGTTAAAATGTTTGTTATTATATCCATAATTTTCTCCTTTTATTCTTCTATTGCTGGTTCAACAATAGCTTTTACACCTTCTATTGCTATAACTTTGACTTTAGTGTCTTTCTCAATTCCCGGCATTCCATTTTTAACTGCTGCAGTCCAATCTAATCCTGAAATGTATACGCGTCCAGTTTTATATGGTTCTATCTCCTGAGTTACTATTCCTAGCTTGCCAATTACTGCATCAACATTGGTTTTCTCATCACCCATTTTTAGTTTTTTTACTAAGATAGGTCTGGTAAATATAAGCAAAATAATTGAAACCCCAAAAAAAGCTGCTATTTGCAAAATCAAAGGTCCTCCTACCATTGCTATTATGCAAGCTACAGCTGCTCCTATTGCAAACCATAGACTTGATAGTCCTAATGATACTGCTTCAGCAACACCTAGAACTATAGCTAATATAAGCCAAATCAAATACATAGGTAAATCCATAAATATCCTCCTTCGTTTATACGATAAGGCAAGCGCCATACGTAATAAACATAACTATTATTCCTGCTATTGTTACTCCTAAAGCTATTGCAGGAAAAGCTCTGCTTAATCTCATATCCAACATTGCTGCAACAAGTGAACCTGTCCAAGCACCTGTACCAGGCAATGGTATTGCTACTATTAATACTAGCCCCCACCATTCTGATTTTTCAATAATTTTCTTTTTGCTTTCAGCTTTCTTTTCCATTCTAATAACTAAATTGTTTAATCCAATGCTTTTTTTACGAAGCCAAGTAAATATTTTTCTTATAAAAATAATTATTAGCGGAACTGGCAACAGATTTCCAATTATAGCTATTGTAAATGCCTGCGAAACAGACAAGCCTTGCGTAATTCCTACTGGTATAGCACCTCTTAATTCAATTATTGGTAACATTGAAAGTAGAAAAGTAATACCCATTGCTTTTAAATTCATTCTAACACCCGTTCCTACAATTAATTCATCTTATTTTAACACGTTATCATAAAACTATCAATATAACTTGAATATCTTAATAAAAATAAGTTAGACTTCATTTAATTACTACATAAGATATGGTATAATTTTAATGTAATTACTCGGGAGGAACAAATGGAAGAAAGAAACAAAACTTTAAATTTAGTAGTTATTATTCTTATAATTATATCTACTATTCTATTTATAGTTATTGGCAATAAAAGTTTTAATTACACAGCTCAAAATGCCGGTGCAGAAAATTTCATTAAAGGAACAGTAATAGCTATAGTGGATGAAGAATCAGTAGAAAACTATGATGTTACTAGTACTACTTTGACTTTTAAATGTATGCTAGACTCCGGAGATAACGAAGGCAAGATAATATCTGCCGAACAATATTTAACAGGTGATAATGTAAGCTCTTCTTCTAAAGTAGAAAAAAATGATAACATATTATTAACTTATACTAAATCTGCTGCAGATGGTAGCAAGACATGGCAATATGTAACACCAAACCGAATTAAAGGTATTATCATTCTAATAGGTTCATTTATAGTACTGATTTTACTTATCGGAAAGTTAAAAGGCTTAGCTACCGTAATAACTTTGATTTTGACTTTCGGAATATTATTTGGAGTATATATACCGTCAATCTTAAGCGGTGCTAATATTTATAGTATGACCATAATATCCGCAATAATAATAGTATTTACCACTTTGATAATATTAAATGGTTTAACCAAAAAAACTTTATGTGCAATAGTAGGTAACTTAGGAGGGATAATGATAGCAGCAGGACTCGCATTTTTAGCCAATTCTATGCTAAGTATATCCGGTATGATAGATGAAAACTCTATAAATCTCACAATGTTAGAATCTAGTGTTTCAATTGATTTAAGAGCATTAGTATGGGCAGGAGTAGTAATAGGAGCTTTAGGCGCTATTATGGACGTAGCAGTTTCATTGTCGTCTTCTATGCAAGAACTCTCTACTGAAATGAAAGATAGATCTTTTAGCAGAATGGTAAAATCAGGTTTTAACATAGGACGAGATGCAATTAGTACTATGACTAATACTTTATTATTAGCCTATGTAGGCGGTTCTTTTTCAATAATATTATTATTCTTTGCTTATAACAAGGATTTATTTTATCTGATGAATCTTGAATTAATTGTTACAGAAATAATTCAAGGCATTGTAGGCAGTATTGGAATACTTATGGCAGTACCTGTTACTGTATTATTTGCTGCTTGGATTTTTAACAATAAAAAAAGCGCTTAAGAACACACTTTAATGTCTTAGAGCCCAATCATGACTTTAATAATTTCTTTAGCATCAGCTATGATGACCTCATGCGCCACTTTATTAAGTGGTGCATTTTCATCTATATTAACCGAAACAATTCGCTTAGTTCCTTCTATCGTTTTAAGAAAATCATTCTCTCCTGATATTCCTATCGCTATCAAACACTCGGGATTTAGTTTAACACTATAATCAACCAACGTATCACTATCTGCTTTGCCTTGATCAACAAGAGGCTTTGTACTAATAAATCCGTAGTCATTAATATCACAAAATTCAACTACACTAGCTATTAAATCTTTATCTTTCACTCCATTACCTAAGGCAATAATTCCTTGATACTCTTGTATAGATTTCTTTTTTTCTATTATAGGACTGTAATCTTTTGTGATTACCTTAGTCTTTCTTAGTTTCCCTTTGTCCAGTACTGAAATATCTATATCAAAATCGTCTGTATCAATTAACAATACAGCCGGCTTATTAACATTTGTAATAATTTTCTTCATTTCCCTACCTTCACTCATAATTCCAAGTTTTAGCAAGTCATCATTTAAAAACTCTATCTTATTGCAATCAACTGTCAGCGCTACATCATTTACAGCCGACGTCATAGAAGCTGTAGGTTTATTGCCGCCTGTATTAGAAAACATTACTAATTCAGGTTTTAGTTTATCCACCATTGATTTAATTATCTGTCCGTATTTAGTCGGTGCATAAGGTAATTTTCCATAAGCAAAATATACCGTATCTATTGGCAGTTCATCTAATTCACTTAATAATTTATTAACTATAGATTTATTCAACTCTTCTGTTTCTAATATAAAAACAGCATGAAGTAATAAGTCTTCTTTAGTCGCTATAACTGAAGCTACAGAAACTAATTTCAAAGAACTTTTTTCGATTCCGCTGTTATCTAATTCCATATAAATGAGTATTCCTCTGTTAAAATTCTGCATAAAATACCTTTCGCGAATATATAATCTCTTTATAGCATAATTTTACCTTTATATATGTTTTATGTCAACCGATATATCATAGTAATCCGATTTATTGAAAAACCTTTAACTATATGTTAAAATTGCTTTATTAACTATTCCATCATTAAGGAGAAAATAAAATGAAAGATAATAACACTTGGACAGATTATTCGGGTTCAGAATTAGAAGAACTTAAAAATTTAAACACTGCTTACATGGATTTTTTAAGTGATGGTAAAACTGAAAGAGAATGTGTAACACTTATAACTGAAATGGCCGAAGCTAAAGGCTATATAAATCTTAAAGACGCTAAAGAAAATAATATTAAACTAAAATACGGTAGCAAGGTATATGCAAACTGTATGGACAAAGCGATTATGATGATTAATATCGGTAAGGATGATATAATTAAAGGTATGAATATTTTAGGTGCTCATATTGACTCACCAAGATTAGATGTAAAGCAAAATCCGTTATATGAAAACTCTGAGTTAGCTTACTTAGACACTCATTATTACGGTGGTATAAAAAAATATCAATGGGTAACCCTTCCTATGGCTATACACGGAGTAGTGGTTAAAAAAGACGGTACTATAGTTAATATTGTTTTAGGAGAAAAACCTGAAGATCCAGTTTTTTTCATAAGTGATTTATTAATTCATCTGTCTGCTGAACAACTTGATAAGAAAAGCGCTAAGGTTATAGAAGGCGAGCAATTAGATATAATAGTAGGTTCTATTCCTCTTGATAAAGACAGTAAAGACGCAGTAAAATTAAACTTACTAAAGATACTAAAGGACACCTATGATATTGAAGAAGATGATTTCTGGTCAGCTGAACTTGAAGTGGTGCCTGCAGGCAGAGCTAGAGAAGTAGGTTTTGACAGAAGCATGATTATGGGTTACGGCCATGACGATAAAGTATGTGCTTATACTTCGTTAGTAGCAATGCTTGAGGTTGAATCTCCTAAAAAAACATCTTGTTGTTTATTCGTGGATAAAGAAGAAATAGGCAGCGTAGGAGCTACCGGCATGCAATCCAATTTCTTTGAAAACACTATGGCTGAAATTTTAGATTTATCAGGAATTTACTCTGAACTTAATTTAAGGAGAACTCTTTCCAGTAGCAAGATGCTATCATCTGATGTAAGCGCAGCTTATGATCCTACTTTTGAAAGTGTATTTGACAAGAAGAACTCCGCTATGTTTGGTAAAGGACTAGTTTTTAACAAATATACTGGTGCCCGTGGTAAAAGTGGTTCAAACGATGCTAATCCTGAATATTTGGCTTATTTAAGAAATATATTCCATAAGCACAATGTAACTTTTCAATCAAGCGAACTCGGTAAAGTAGACGCAGGTGGTGGCGGCACTATTGCATACATAATGGCACTATACGGAATGGAAGTAGTCGACAGCGGTGTAGCTGTACTCAATATGCATGCTCCTTGGGAGGTTGTCAGCAAAGCTGATGTTCACGAAGCTAAAAAAGGCTATGTAGCATTTCTAATAGAAGCATAATTACAGAAGCTCCGGAATAAATCCGGAGCTTCATTTTATTTAATCTCTTCTGCAAATTCATCACAAAGGTTTATTATGTAATCTTTTCTAGCTAGCTTAGCTATCCATTCTTTAGGGATACTTTCTATCCCATAATATATACCTGCTAATCCCCCAGTTATTGCTGCTACAGTATCAGTATCATTCCCTAGGTTCACAGCTTTTAGAATCGCATCTTTATAACAATCAGTATTTAATAAGCACCAAATAGCTGCTTCTAAAGTTGATACCACATACCCACTGCTATCTATTTTCCATTCTTCGGTATTTTTGAATCCAGCTACAGCTATCCTCTCATACTTAATCAATTCTTTATTCCCTTTATATACTTCAAAGGCTTCTTTAAGGCCCTTATCTATCGCCTCACCAAGCTTTAAGCCTTTCAGCAGGGCAATAGCTATGAATACATATATAGTACATGCAATATGGCTTCTAACATGATTATGGGTTAATGAAGCTACCCTTGTAACTTCCTCAGATATTTCTATAGGTTTATTGTTCACCAGATAAAAAGCCATAGGAAGGATTCTCATTAGTGCACCATTTCCATTATCATTTTCTGTGCTTCCTCCACAATCCAAAGGATTAACACCATTTAAGTACCTTGTTATAGCTCTTTGTGTGCCATTACCCACATCAAACGTTTCATTATATGGTGTATATGCTCCATTGTTGAGCCAATCGGAAAACTTATCCATAATATTGCTATATTCTAAACCATTCTTAAGACTTTCAATCAAACACAATGTCATAGTTGTATCATCAGACCAAGTACCTTCTGGCTGATTATATGTACCCCATCCTACCATATCCATAACAGGATTTGTTTTAAGCTTTTCTCTAGATTCAAATTCAAAAGGCACCCCAATCGAGTCACCTATGGCATGCCCCAAAATGCCTGATCTTACTTTATTGTTCATATTAAGGTATTCTCTCTTTCTAGCATTACGCTAGCTATAGTTTCAAGCAACTGTTTTCTATCTATTGGTTTAGCTATATGCGCATTCATCCCTGCTTTCATGGATTCTTTCATGTCTTCAGAATATGCATTTGCAGATAAAGCAATAATTGGTACTTTACTATCTTTTTCTCTAATTTTCTTAGCTGCCTCTATTCCGTCCATAACGGGCATTCTAATATCCATTAATATACAATCATACTTGTTTTCTTCCGCCATATCTACCGCAATTTTCCCGTTTAATGCAATTTCTACTTTAGCCCCTCTATCCTCAACTATTTTAGAAGCTATTTTAACGTTAATAATATTGTCTTCACAGATAAGAATACTCTTATTAGTGAAATCAATGTCCATTTCCTTAATAATTACTTCCTTTAATTTTTTCAGTTCTTTTTTAGCTGCTTTCTTAAGAGGAACTTCTATATTGAAAACGCTACCTTCATTAATTGATGATTCACAATTAATCTTTCCGCCCATTAATTCCAGTAAATTTTTGGAAATAGCAAGTCCTAAACCACTGCCACCTTCACTTATGGAAAGTATGTTTTTTTCTTGCGAAAACGCTTCAAATATATGTGGTATATAATCTTCGCTAATTCCTACTCCACTATCGCTTATCGTATTAACCATTACTAATTTTTTGTCTTTATTGACTAGCTTTATCTCCCATTTGATAAAACCACCTTTTTCTGTGTATTTAATCGCATTACTTAATACATTAATTAGTACTTGTTGAATTCTTTGTTTGTCTATTACATAATAGTTTTCATCAATAAAATATTGGCCTTCTATAGTCAATTTTTGATTTTTATCTTCGGCTCTAGGTCTGATTATATTCAATACTTCTTCAGTTAATTCAGATAGCAATATTACATTTTTATTTAATCTTACGCTTCCATTTTCAAGCTTATTTATGTCTAATAAATCATTTAGTAGATTAAGTAAATAACCAGAACTATCTATTATTTGGTTAAAATACTCTTTGATTTTAGTTTGGTTACTTTCTTCATATCCAAAATTGGATAAACCTATTATAGCATTCATAGGAGTTCTCATATCATGACTCATGTTGGCCAAAAAATCAGATTTTATCTTACTCGCTTCTTTGGCAGTATTTAAAGCATTCTCTAACTTAATGCTTTTCACCATTTCAGCTATCATGCTCTTAGTAAAATCCTGTTGCATAACACATAATATATTTTTAGAATTGTCAATAAATCTTATAGTGACTCTCTTATATTTTAATTCATTATTTTCATCTGTTACAGTAAAATCCCTCGTGTATTCAATGTTTTTATCCAAATATTTTATAATCTTTTCTTTCTTTAAATCTTCACCGATTACCTCTAAGCCATATTCAAGTTCATTATTATTTATAAATCGATTAAAATAGTCAATTCCATCTATTCTAGATAGAAATTTATCTTTAAATTCACTAGATACAAAAGTAGTATATTTATCAGTATTTATATCTACTCTTTGTACAAAATCATAGTTATATGTCGCCGTATATTTTAGAAATCTTTCGGTTTCCTTTTCTTCATCTACATCATATAGATATACATACGCTAAAATATGATTGTTTAATGGATTAATTGAAAAATTAGTGTCATTTCTTATCCATATAGTTTTATTAGTACCATATATAGATTTTCTCCTATATATTAAAGAAATTGGATTTCCTCCATATGCACATTCTTCTAAATACTTTTGCGTTAGAGTTTCTTTAATAATCATTCTTTCAGTTGGATCAACTATACATTCAATTTCTTTTTTTATTACATCGGTAAAGTCCTCTCCTTCATTAATGATTTCAGAAAATTCCCCACCTATAACTTTATTAATAGTAAAATCAACTTGAAGAAATGCTATTAAATTAGTATCGATTCTCCCCTTATTTCTCATTGCATCGTTATATTTTTTATTTAATAATTCTATTTTAATATTTCTTGAGATTACTTCTTCCGAAACATTATCTATTGCTATAATACCTAAATCAGTACCATCTTCCATTCTTTGTAATTTGCCTTTTTCCTCAATATAAATATATTCTCCGTCATCTTTTAGTTTTATTCTGTAAGTTGTGTTATAGTCCGGCTCTCCTTTAAATAAACTTTTAGTTTTATCTTTTAAATTTTCTTCGTCATAAGGATGTACTTTAGAGTATATATCACCATTATAAATTTCCATAATTTCTTCACTACCCATATTAAATAGCTTTTCACTTACCTTATTTACATGTATAACTATGGCTTCTTTACCAATTTTTTGAAACACAAATATAGCTATGGGTAATGTATTTAATAATGTTATATATTCTTTTGATAATGTATACTTCTCTTTTTTCATAAACATCTCCCATTTTGCTATACATACTTCTACCTACGCCATTCAGCACTTAGCTATGTGTACTCATAATTATTATACCAAGATAATATTACTTTTCAACAAATTCTGATAATAAAATAAAATTAAGACAAATCAAATATAAAAAAGGTGCGTCAAACAAATGACGCACCTTCGTGCTTATTATTTTTTTCTGTTCTTGATAGTAGCTTGGGCTGCTGATATCCTAGCTATAGGTACCCTGAAAGGTGAACAAGATACATAGTTAAGACCAACCTTATTGAAAAATTCTATGGATTTAGGATCTCCACCATGTTCTCCACAAACGCCTAATTTAATATTAGGTCTTGTCTTCTTACCTAGTTCCACTCCCATTTTAACGAGCTTTCCTATACCTTCTTGATCAATTGTTTGGAACGGATCAGCGTCTAAAACACCATCCTCAATATATTCCTTGATTAATCCAGCAGTATCATCTCTTGAGAACCCAAATGTCATTTGTGTTAAATCGTTAGTACCAAATGAGAAGAACTCAGCATCTTCAGCTATTTTATCTGCAAGAAGTGCAGCTCTTGGAATCTCTATCATTGTTCCAATTTTATAATCAACCTTATTACCCATAGTTTTAAAACATTTATCTATAGTTTTAATAACTGTTTCTTTTACATTTTTAAGTTCATTTTGAATGCCTACAAGCGGAATCATTATTTCAGGTACAATATTTAGGCCAGTTTCTTCTTTAACCTCAATCGCAGCTGTAATTATTGCTTCTACTTGCATCTCAGCTATTTCTGGATATGAAATCGCTATTCTGCAACCTCTATGACCTAGCATAGGGTTTTGTTCATTTAGTTCTTCTGCTTTATTAATTAACTTTTCAAAAGGCATATTGAATTCTTTTGAAAGTTGCATTGTATCAGCTTCTGTTTTTGGTAAAAACTCATTTAGCGGAGGATCTAACAATCTAATTGTAACCGGTCTTACTCCCATAACTTTAAAAATTTCATAGAAATCTTTCTTTTGATATGGTAACAAAGCATCTAAAGCGTCTTTTCTTTCTTTTAAAGAATCTGCCAAAATCATTCTTCTAATAGCGGGGATTCTTTCGGCTTCAAAAAACATGTGCTCTGTTCTGCATAGTCCAATACCTTCAGCTCCAAAATCGACTGCTTGTTTAGCATCTCTTGGATTGTCTGCATTAGCTCTAACCTTCATTGTTCTGATTTCATCAGACCATTTCATTATTGTTCCAAAATCCCCAGACAATTCAGGGAATACAGTTTTTATCATTCCTTCATATACATTTCCTGAAGTACCATTCAATGAAATTTTGTCGCCTTCATTAAATGTTTCGCCATTTAGTAACATTGTTTTACCAGTTTCATCGATTATTGCTGCTGAGCAACCTGATACACAACATTTACCCATACCTCTAGCTACTACTGCTGCATGTGAAGTCATACCTCCACGTGCTGTAAGTATGCCTTCAGCAATAAGCATTCCTGCTAAATCTTCCGGTGAAGTTTCCTGTCTAACTAATATAGTCTGTTCGCCTCTATCTACTGCTTCTTTAGCATCTTCAGCATTAAAATAGATATTACCTGTAGCTGCACCCGGAGATGCTGCTAATCCTGTACCTAACAATTTAGCTAGTTTTTCTTCGTTTTCATCAAATTTAGGGTGTAAAAGTTGTTCTATTTGTGCAGGCTCTACTCTACTAATAGCTGTTTCTTTGTCAATTAATTCTTCATTAACAAAATCGACTGCTAATTTTACAGCAGCTTCAGCTGTTCTTTTACCATTTCTAGTCTGAAGCATAAATAAATTATTTTTTTCTACTGTAAATTCCATGTCTTGCATATCGTGATAATGATTTTCAAGAATGTTAGATATATCTTCAAATTTCTTATATACTTCTGGAAAAGCTATTGCCATTTCAGTTATAGGTTGTGGCGTTCTAATTCCAGCTACAACATCTTCACCTTGGGCATTTACTAAAAATTCACCAAATATTTTGTTCTCACCGTTTACAGGACTTCTTGTAAACGCAACCCCCGTACCGGATGTATCACCCATGTTACCAAATACCATAGACTGTACATTTACAGCTGTTCCATATTCTGATGGGATATCATTTATTTTTCTATAAAGTATTGCTCTCTTGTTATTCCACGAACGAAATACCGCCATTATAGCTTCCATTAACTGTCCTTTTGGAGTTTGCGGAAAATTTCTTCCTAGTTCTTCTTTAACAAGCGCTTTATATCCCACTATAATTTCTTTTAAATCATCAGTAGTTAAATCGACATCAAATTCAGCTCCAGCTTTCTCTTTTTGAGCGTTAAAAATCTTGTCAAACTTAGATTTAGAAATTTCCATTACTACATCACCGAACATTTGAATGAATCTTCTGTAGCTGTCGTATGCAAATCTTTCGTTTTCAGTAAGTTTAGCTAACCCTACTACAGATTCATCGTTAAGTCCTAAATTAAGAATTGTGTCCATCATACCAGGCATAGAAACAACTGCGCCCGATCTAACTGATACTAAAAGCGGATTTTCAATGTCACCAAATGTTTTTCCTGATACTTGTTCTAATTCAGTAAGTTTTTCGTAAATCTCACTAACAACGTCATCCGCTAGTTCGTTACCTTCTTCAAGATATCTATTACATGCTTCCGTAGTAACTGTAAAACCAAAGGGTACGGGCAAACCAATTCTCGTCATCTCCGCTAAGTTTGCGCCTTTTCCACCCAAAAGACCTTTCATGTCTTTTGAACCTTCATTGAACGAATAAACAAATTTATTCATAGCTAATAATCCTCCCTAAAATACTAATTTTTCTTCAATATATGCTTTAACATCTAATATTGGTAATCTGATTTGTTCCATAGTATCTCTATCACGTATAGTTACTGATTGATCTTCTTCAGTTTCAAAATCTACACATATACTAAAAGGTGTTCCTATTTCATCTTCTCTTCTATATCTCTTACCTATTGAACCAGTTACATCATAATCTACGCTAAAATACTTAGCTAATTCTTCATAAATAGGTTCGGCAATAGGTGCTAATTTCTTAGCTAAAGGAAGTATCGCAACCTTAAAAGGCGCTAATGCAGGATGAAATTTCATTATAACTCTTGTATCTTCTTTACCTTTTGCATCTGTTACGATTTCCTCATTATACGCATCTACCAAAAATGCTAACGCTACTCTATCCGCTCCTAAGGAAGGTTCTATGCAATACGGTACATATTTCTCATTAGTTATAGGATCATTATAGCTTAAATCTTCTCCTGAGCATTCCATATGAGACTTCAAGTCAAAATCTGTTCTATCTGCTATTCCCCATAACTCACCCCAACCAAAGGGGAATAAGTATTCTATATCTGTTGTTGCATTACTATAGTGAGATAATTCTTCTTGTTCATGATCTCTAAGTCTAACATTTTCCATATCCATATCTAATGATTTTAGGAAGTTAGAACAGTACTCTTTCCAATAATTAAACCACTCTAAATCTTCTCCTGGTTTACAGAAAAATTCTAATTCCATCTGTTCGAATTCTCTGGTTCTAAACGTAAAATTACCTGGAGTAATTTCATTTCTAAATGATTTTCCTATTTGAGCTATTCCAAAAGGAATTTTCTTTCTTGATGTTCTTTGTACATTTTTAAAATTTACAAAAATACCTTGTGCAGTTTCCGGTCTCAAATATATTTCAGACTTAGAATCTTCTGTAACTCCCTGGAAAGTTTTAAACATTAAATTAAATTGTCTTATACTTGTAAAATCCGTTTTACCACAGTTTGGACATTTAATACCTTTTTCTTCCATATACTTTTCTAATTCTTCATTAGACCATCCATCTACAACCATTTCTTCAAGATTATTATCTTTGATATAATCTTCAATCAATTTGTCAGCTCTAAATCTAGAATTACAACTTTTACAATCTACTAAAGGATCCGCAAAGCCACCAACATGTCCTGAAGCAACCCAAGTTTGAGGGTTCATAAGTATAGCAGAATCTAATCCAACATTATACTTTGATTCCTGTACAAACTTTTTCCACCAAGCTTTTTTCACGTTGTTTTTAAATTCAACTCCTAAAGGGCCATAATCCCAAGTGTTAGCTAGTCCCCCATAAATATCTGAACCTGGAAATACGAATCCTCGATTCTTGGCAAGCGCAGTGATTTTCTCCATTTCTCTTCTCATCAATTAATCCCACCTTTTTTTAGTCTTTTATTTATTTTTCCCTTTATTAGAAACAACATCATCTACGTCTAAATCAATATCATCTCCAAAATCAAACATTTCGGCATCTTCATCTACTTTTTCTTTTTTAGATTCAGTAAAAGCATCTGATGCTTTCTCTTTTAAATCTTCGTAAGTTCCTTGTCCCTTATCTTTTAACTCTTCGTAAGTTCCTTTTCCCTTATCTTTTAAATCTTCGTAAGTTTCCTGCCCTTTTTCCTTGATATCTTGATAAGCATTGTTACCTTTTACTTTTAAATCTTCATAGGTTTCAACTACTTTACCACTTACATCAACTACTTTACCATCATCTCTAACAAATTCAACCTGACAATTAAAACCTACTGCTGCTATTGCACCAAAAATTACTCCCCATGGAGCTATAACGGCACCTATTAAACTTACAGTTAAAGGGAAGTTTAATAAAATCTGATCGTCTCTCTTAACTATAATTCTAGACATGTTGCCTTTATTCGCTGTTTCTTTAATCTTTTTAAACAATTCATCTCCTCTGTGAGATGCGGATTTTCCGTCTCCATTAAAGTTTACTGTTTCTTCAATAGCAATAATTGCATCAATAACACTGCCTTCTGCCTCTTCTAAAGCTTCTTTTGCTTCTTTATAGGTTACACCAGTTCTGTCTTTGACTAATTCAATCTTTTCTAAAGTAATTTCCATGTTTTACCTCCTTGGTTAATGATCCTTGTCGATCAATTTGTCACTTAGTATTCCTTTAACATCCAAATAGTATTCAATGTACTTGCTAATTATTTTACGTAATTCATCATAAACCTCTGGTTTTAATTGTATTTTCACAAAGTTTTTCATAGGTTTTTTGATGAAATATTGTAACAACTTAACTATATCAAAATTCGTCTTAAAAATCAACGTGTCTTGCACATCATTTTTGTAACATTCGGAGCAAATTATTCCTCCGTCTTTAATGCTAAAAAGAACATCTTCCGATACTTTCCCACATCTCACGCAAGCATCAAGCTCAGGCATTACACCAAGCATAGCAAATGTCTTTACCACAAAGGCCATGGGTAATGTATGAGAATCCGACTTACCATCAGCTAAAGCATCAAAGAAATCAAGTGTAAGATTGAAAATGTTAGTGTTTACATGTTCTTCTTCTAACACCTTAAACAAATACTCAAGCACATAAGAACCGCTTATATATTTATCAACATCTTCTCCTATAGCATAATAACTCTTTTTTACTTCTAGGTTATTCAAATTATAGTAACCTTTGTTTTTATATAGTTCATACCTAGCATAAGTAAATGGTCTTACTCCTAATGCGGATTTTTTTTTAGTTTTTTCATTAATGTTTGTACCTACAGAAATCAGTCCATATTCTTTAGTAAAAATATGAATAATTCTTCTTCCTCCTGATATTTTTCGCTGTCTCAGAACTATACCATCGGCACTTACTAACATTCTTATTTATCCACCTTGTATCCAAAATTTGAAACTGCTATATCACTATCTCTCCAGTTTGCCTTTACTTTAACCCAAAGTTCTAAGTATACCTTAGTGCCTAGCAATGTTTCTATATCAATACGAGCACTTTTACCTATTCCTTTAAGTTTTTTACCTTGCTTACCAATAATCATTCCTTTATGAGATTTTTTTTCACAATATATGACTACCCCTATTTCTGTGATGTTAGGTTTTTCTTTATATGTTTCTATCTCTACCGCTACTCCATGAGGAATTTCATCTTCCATGTACATAAGGATTTTTTCTCTTACTATTTCACTAACTATAAATCTTTCTGGATGGTCAGTAATCATATCCCCTGGGAAATACATCGGTCCTTCTACCAAAAAGTCTTCTATTCTTTTTACTAATTTTTCTACGTTGTCTCCTTTTAATGCTGAAGTCCCGTATATGTCTTTAAATATTCCAGTTTGATCATATTCATTATATAGTGCCACATATTCTTCAGGCGTCATCTTATCCATTTTGTTTATAACAAGTATCTTGGGCGTTTCCAATTCCTTAATCATTTCTAACACAAAACCATCGCCTTTTCCCTTTTTAGTAGTTCCGTCTATCATTAAAAGAATAAGATCTACTCCATTAAAAGTATTAATAGCCATCTCATTTATAGCTACACCTAACTTGTTTTTAGCTTTATGTATTCCTGGGGTATCAATAAATACCATCTGAACACCTTGTTGTGCTTCAGGATTAAAATATGCCTCTACAGCATCATCCTTTTTCACTTCATCGTATCTAGTATATATTCCTCTTATACTGTTTCTAGTAGTTTGAGGCTTGTCTGTCGTTATAGCTATTTTTTCACCTAGTATTCTGTTCAACAAAGTAGATTTGCCGACATTCGGTCTTCCTATTATTCCTATAAATCCTGATTTCATTATAATTTAAACCCTTCCGGTAACAATTCATCTAAGCTTTTTGTTACCAAGTTATCTTCGTCATTCCCGGTAATTACCAGAAGCTTTGGTGCAAATTCATATAAAAACTGTCTACATATTCCACAAGGAAACGCAGTGCCTTCTGATGAAACTATGGCTATTTTTTCATATTCCCTGTATCCTTCTGATACGGCTTTTACGCAAGCTGTACGTTCTGCACATATAGTTGCTCCGTATGAAGAATTCTCAACATTAACACCTGTGAAAATCTTACCATCTTTAGTAAGAAGTGCTGCACCAACTCTAAAATTTGAGAAAGGCGCATAAGAATTTTTTATTGCCTCTTTAGCAATTTTATAAAGCTCTTTATTTTCCATATCTATCACCTTAAAATTTTTAACCTTTGCATAATGCTTTTTTCTTGCCTACGCATTTCGCTTTTTTCTTCATCTTCTAAGTGATCATAACCTAGCAGGTGAAGTACACTGTGCACAAAAAGATAAATCAATTCTCTTTCTAAAGAATGTCCAAACTCCTCTGCTTGCTCTTTTGCCTTATCATAGTAAATCACAACATCGCCTATAGGTATTATTTCACCCTTTAATTCTTTTATTTCGTTTATACTTTCATATTGAGGAAATGATAAAACATCTGTTACTCTATCAATACCTCTATAATCTCTGTTTAAATCTTTAATCTTATTTCCGTTAATTATACTTACGCTAATCTCTATCTTACTTTTATCTATTTCATGTTCATCCATCAATAGATTAGCAGCTTCTTCAAAGACTATAGTAATCTCTTTTTTTATTAACTTCTCTTCGTCAAAAAATATTATATTCAATTTTAATTTTCCTTATTTTTAAAAGCTTCATATGCATTAATTATTTTTTTTACAAGCTCATGTCTAACTACATCAATACTTGTCAGATAACAAAACTCTATGCCTTTTACGTCTTTTAATATATCTATAACTTCAACTAATCCTGATTTAGTTCCTTTTGGAAGGTCAATCTGAGTTATATCACCTGTTACTACTACTTTAGACCCAGATCCCATTCTTGTCAAAAACATCTTCATCTGTTCTCTTGTAGTATTTTGCGCTTCATCTAAGATTATGAATGCGTTATCTAATGTTCGTCCCCTCATATATGCCAGAGGAACTATTTCTATTACATCTTTTTCTTTAAGTCTTTCTGCTGCATCTTTGCCTAATACATCATATAAGGCATCATATAGTGGCCTTAAATATGGATCCACTTTTTCCTGAAGATCTCCTGGTAAAAATCCCAGATTTTCTCCGGCTTCCACCGCAGGTCTTGATAGTATTATTTTTTCTACTTCTTTATTTTTATATGCGCTTACTGCAAGTGCACATGCTATATATGTTTTACCTGTACCCGCTGGTCCTATACCAAATACTATATCATTATTTCTAATTTTATTCACATAATTCTTCTGACCTATTGTCTTTGGCTTTAAAGGTTTACCTTGGTGTGTATAGCATATTATTTCACCGCCCACATTGTTCTCTTTATATGATATGCCTTCAGCCTTCATATTAACTATATAGTTAACCTTCTGTTTGTCAAGACTTTCTTCATTTACTAAAACTTCCATAAGTTCTTCTAATATTCCTTTAGCAAGCTCTACATTTTCTCCTTGCAAGATTAATGCATCATCTCTATGAACAATTTCTACTTTTGTTGCAACTTCAATAATCTTGAGGTTTGAATCAAGATTTCCAAAGAGTTCTCTTCTATCTATACCATTATATATGTTTATTTTTTCCATTGACATAGACTTTCCCTTCATTTAACAAAAGGCGAAAAGTCTTTGAAAACTCTTCGCCCGTATCACCTCAACATTTATCAAACACTTAAGATAGGTATTCCATAACAATTTTTTTAACGGTGTTGCCATCCGCCAAACCCTTAATTTTAACCATTACAGGTCCCATCAACTTGCCCATATTTTCTCTTCCTCCGTTAATACCTAAAGATTTAGCGGTTTCTTCAACTATTTCTTTAAGTCGTTCTTCAGAAATTTGTTCGGGTAAGTATTTGTTTAATACTTCTATTTCAGCCTTGTAACTATCTACTAAATCTGTTCTACCTGCTTTTTCAAAATCAGGCAAGGCATCATTACGCATTTTAACTTGTTTAGCTATAATGACTAATATGTCCTGATCTTCAAGCTCTGTCCTTGTATCAACTTCAACCTGCTTAATAGCAGCTCTTACTAAGTTGACAGTGTTTTTTTCAATTACATTATGTGACTTCATAGCATTCTTGAAATCTATCATTAATTGTTCTTTTAAAGTCATATGAGTATCACCTCGTTTCTATGACTAGAATTTTTTAGCCTTTTTTCTAGCAGCTTCAGATTTTTTCTTTCTCTTTACGCTTGGCTTTTCATAGTGCTCTCTTTTTCTAAGTTCGGACATTACTCCGTCTCTAGCGCAAGATCTCTTAAATCTTTTAAGAGCGCTTTCTAAACTTTCGTTATCTCTGACGATTACCTGTGCCATATTCCAATTCACCTCCTACCATAACATGAATTATTTACCTTGTTGGAATTGCTCAGCAAATAACAAGACCAATTATAACATTATAAATCCCACTTTACAAGCGTTTTTTACATATTTTCTATGATGTCCGTTGCCATCATATTTCTCTCATTATTAAATTTTTCCGAAGCATTAGCATGAATTAAAACTCCGTAAAGCACACTATTATTAAGAGTATTTCCTTGTGCTATAAGCGATGCTATTATTCCGCTAAGTACATCTCCTGAGCCTCCAGTAGCAAGCCCTGAATTTCCTAAAGTATTAATATATTTGTCTAATGTTCCTTCTTTTCTTCTATTAATTATTACAGAAGTACTTGATTTAAGAACCAAACTTACCATATATTCATTCGCAAACTCTTCAGCACTTCCAATCAAATCCTTCATTATAGTACCAGTATTACTTTTGTTAAGCTTAGCCATTTCGCCTATGTGAGGAGTTAACACGCATTTGCAGTTTCTAAACGTAAAATCTATTAGGTTTCCTGATATCAAATTTAGTGCTCCTGCATCAATAACTGCTCTTGCAGTACTAGCTAGTACTACGGCTAATATTTCTTTTCCAAAGTCATCTTCTCTAAATCCTGGGCCTACACATATGCTATCGCAACTTTCAACAAATTCTTTAACAAGAGGTTTGAATTTTTCGATGGTGCTATCATCATATGGTTCTAAAATGGCTTCCGGTACCGTCATGTTATACACACTCATGGAACTCATTGGACATAAGACCTTTACTAGACCACAACCCGCTTTATATGCAGCTCTCGCAGCTAATATACTTGCTCCTGTCATTTTAGCACTTCCTGCTATGATTCCAACAGTTCCATAAGTGCCTTTATATGATTTCTTAGGTCTTTTTGTTAATACGTTTTTTAAACCATAATCTAAAAATTCTTTATCACATATTATCGTTTTATTTTCTATATTTTTATAACCTTCTTTTGCTATTCCTATATCTACTATTGATATTTCTCCACAGCAATCCGGACCATCATTTAACAACATTCCAATTTTAATACTGTCAAAAGTAACCGTATAATCTGCTACTATAGCTATTTTCATAATTTCTCCGGTTGTAGCATTAAGGCCCGAAGGAATATCTATACTTATTTTAACAGCTTCGTGTTTATTAATTAAGTCTATTAAAGTCATATGATCATCTTTAACATCGCGGTTCAAGCCAGTACCAAGCAAACCATCAATTATCAAATCCATATCACCTATACTATATTTAGCAGAAGAATACTTGATAATTTTTATTTCTGGATATATATTTTTCAATATTTGAAATTCGCTCTTAGCATCGTCTGTCATATCCTCTTGTTTTCCTAAGAAAAGGATGTTAACCGAATATCCAATGTGCAATAACCATCTTGCTACACAAAATCCGTCCCCACCGTTATTGCCGGAACCTACTACTATTAGTATTTTAGATTTTTTATCCGGAAATATTTCTTTTACTTTTTCTACTACTCCTTTGGATGCATTTTCCATTAATACCATCCCTGGCATGCCATTTTTAATAGTAAATTCGTCCATTTCATGTATGGCTTTTGCTGTTAATGCGTACATAATAACTCTCCTATTCTATCAAACAAACTGTTTCTTTAGCAATCTTTGTTTGTACTTCTACTTTTTAATCTTGTTTTTCTATTGACCATATATATTCCTATACAAACAAGCGCAAGAGCACTTATTGTAGAAATATTAGCCGGATTTTCCTTAAGTACTATAGCTGATAGTATAACTCCAAATACTGGTATTAAAAAACCGTAAACACCTACTTTTGCAGCCGAATTGTACTTTAGAAGTACTGTCCATGTAGTATACGCTATCATGGATAACATCGCTAAATATATTAGTATTATTATATTTCCACTATCTATTCCCGTTATACATCCTCCGCTGATAAACGCTCCCAAAGCCATAGTCATACCACCAAATATAAATTGATATCCGCACAAATATACTGGGTTTATCTCCTGGGAATATCTTTTAATTAAAATAGCAGAATACCCATTTGCTAAAGTCGCAATTAAAATAAAGCCTTCCCCTGTAATAGTAAATCCAATATCTGAAGTACCTCCAGATACAGCAACTATTGCTATACCTAGAAAACCCATTATACAACCAATACTTTTAGTAATAGTCATTTTATCTTCTTTGTAGAAAAGCCCTGCTATAACAACTGTAACCAATGCACATGAACCATCTATTATAGCTCCATTAGTTCCGGTTGCCTTTGCTAAGCCCATATAGAAAAACACATATTGACCTATAGTCTGAAAAAGCGATAAATGAATCACTTTGGGTAGTTTTTTAATTTCAATTCTAGGAAGTCGCCTAAGAAACAAACTTCCTACTATAATAATCAGTATCCCTGCAAGCGTAAATCTAATCCCTGCAAAGAGTATTTGCGAAGCAATATCTCCCTGGCTAATACCATAGACCTCATAGCCTGTCTTAATAGTAGGAAATGCACTCCCCCAGAAAAAACAAGTCATTATCGCCAGAACTACTACCACTTTTTTATTAGTAAATATTTTTTTTGTTTTCATGTATAATTTTTATCCCGTCTCTGAAATAATTTTACCATAAGTTTTACTTTTGTCAATTATTCCTAGGCATTAGATAGTGTCAATATACTTTCGGGAATTAAGAATCAGAGTACTCCTATACGCTACACCAATATTGGGAAGCTATTATTTATTAACTTACATGAATCTAAGTTAATTTTATATGTTTCCTAAATTAAAACCACTGTTTATTA
>JAENWG010000013.1 GCA_016650175.1 Peptostreptococcaceae bacterium
TATTTGTATTTTCAAATGCTTCATTCCATTTATCTTCAAGAAAATATTCAGTCCATCCGTCGAAAGAACAACCTAGTCTGTGTGCTTCTAATATAGTCTTAGAAAGTCTTCTATCTCCCTTAGCAAATACACCTTCTAAAACACTTGTGGCACTATCATGATAGTTAAATGTTACACCTTTAATTCTTAATTTTTCAAATAAGTAATTGTGTTTTTTTATAAATTCATCATTTGTATTTTGTGGGAACCATTGAAACGGCGTATCACATTTTGGTACGAAATTTCCAACACTTATAGTTATGGTGAATTTTGAGCCTTTACCGTTTATTCTTTTGTTAATATCTATAACAGTTTTGGCTATTTCTGCTATTCCATCTAAGTCTTCATAGGTTTCAGTCGGAAGCCCTATCATAAAGTAGAACTTTATTCTCTTCCAACCTAAAGTAACAGCCTGTTCAACAGCCTCATATATATCATTTTCTGTTATTCCTTTATTAATTACATCTCTAAGCCTTTGAGTTCCGGCTTCTGGTGCAAAGGTTAATCCTGATTTTTTATATCCTTGAATTTCTTCTAAAACTTTAAAAGAAAAGTTATCAAGTCTTAAAGATGGCAATGATAATGAAACATTTCTTGATTTACATTCACTCATTAAATCAAGCGCTAGATTTTCAAAGTCACTGTAATCGCTAGTTGATAATGATAAAAGAGAAAGTTCATCATGACCAGTATTCTCAAGCTGTTCAATTGCTAATTTTTTTATAGTCTCAGCACTTCTTTCTCTAACAGGTCTATAAATCATACCTGCTTGACAAAATCTACACCCTCTTGTACATCCTCTAAACATTTCTATTACAGCTCTATCATGTACTACTTCAATAAAAGGTACTATTTTTTTCGTAGGGAATTCAAGTTCATCTATATTTTCTATAAATGCCTTTAAAACAGGAAGTTCTGCACTATCATTGTTACTTTTAATTTCAATTATTGTACCATCATCAGCATACGTTATATCATAGAATTTAGGAACATAAACTCCATCCAACTTAGCCACTTCTTCTAATATTGCATCTTTGGATATATTAGTCTTTTTTAATTCACCTATTGCTTTTAAGACTAAAGGAAGCTGAATTTCGCCATCTCCAATTAGTATTACATCAAAGAAATCAGCTACAGGTTCTGCATTAAATGCGCAAGGCCCACCTCCAATTACTATAGGAGAATCTAAACCTCTGTCCTTAGATAAAAGTGGTATATTGCCTAATTTAAGCATGTTTAATACTGTTGTATAGGTCATTTCATATTGCAGAGTAAAACCTACAACGTCAGCATGTTTGATAGGGGTTTTAGTTTCTAATGAAAATAGCTCATAGTTTTCTTCTATGAGTTTTTGTTCCATGTCTTTGCCCGGAGCAAATACTCTTTCGCAACATAGATTTTCCTCTTTGTTAATTATATTATATAAAATTTCTAGGCCTAAAAAAGACATTCCTATTTCATACATATCTGGAAAAGCAAATACAAAGTGGCAATCAACTTTATCTAAGTCCTTTACCACCGAATTTAACTCATTACCAATATATCTAGCCGGTTTGTCGACTTGATTTAATATTTTTATTAATTTATCATCTATATTATTTCTCGCATAATTCATCTAATTTAATACCAATCTTTTTTTCGATACCATCAATCAATTCTTTTGTTTCGGTTTTTTTACCTAGAATTATATCAACTATATCCTTTTTATCTTTAACTTTAGCAACTATATATTCCATTCTCTTTTCAAGTCCTGCATATTCGTCTTCCAAAACAAGTCTATCGGCTAAACATAGCAAATCTTGCTCATCAACATCATCAATCTTATTAAAAGGAGAATACCTCATATGTTTTTTAACAAGTTCGGATTCTTCTAGGTATCCTTTTTCTCTAAGTATTTTAGCGCATTCTAAATCATGTCTTTCCCTTAGCCTTACTAAATCATGTACTGATGAAGCGCCATAAAGCAAGTCAATATTTATAGAATAACCTACTTTATTTAAACTTTTAGCAATTAGTTTAGATACTATTGCTACTTCCTCGCAATGTCCAATAATATGCTCAGGTGTTTCGTATTCTATAAATAACGCATCTCGAACATCTTCAGTTATATAACTCATTTTATTCCTCTTAGTCGTCAAAATACTCAAATTCATAGTTCTCAATTCTTATAGTATCTCCATCTTTTAATCCAAATTCTTTTAACTTATCAATTGAGCCATTTTTCTCTATATATTTATATAAATATCTTAAAGAACCCATATCATTGAAATTGGTAGAATTAAATATTTTTAAAAGTTGTTTACCTTCAAGAACATATACCTTATCTTTTTCATTATATGAAGGGTTAACAATTTTATAGTCAGGATCATAATTATCCATTTCAAAGTCAAACATTTCCAGTTCTTCTTCAGGTTCCTCTACTATAGAATCAAGCTTATTCAGTGCTTCAGAAAGTAATTCTTGAACACCTTGATTAGTTGCTGCTGATAAAGGAAATACATCATATCCTTTAGAAGTTGCGTATTCTTTAAATTCATCATATTTAGTTAAATCTTCACCAAGAAGATCTATCTTATTTGCAGCTACTAGTTGAGGCTTTTTAAGGATATTAGGATTATATTGAAGAAGTTCTTTGTTAATTTTTTCAAAGTCTTCTATAGGGTCTCTTCCTTCACTTCCAGAAACATCAACTACATGAATTAGTACCTTAGTTCTTTCTATATGTTTTAAAAATTGAAATCCCAAACCTAATCCTTGATGAGCGCCTTCAATAATACCAGCAATATCTGCCATTACAAATGAATTATCAAACAGTTTAACAACTCCTAGGTTAGGATCTATCGTAGTAAAATGATAGTTTGCAATTTTTGGTGTAGCACTTGTGGATATAGCTAGAAGTGTTGATTTTCCTACGTTAGGAAATCCAACCAAACCTACATCAGCAAGTAACTTAAGTTCCAATATTACATTTCTCTTTTTAGGAAAACCACCGGATTCTGCAAAATTAGGAGTTTGTCTAACAGGACTTTTAAAGTGTACATTACCTTTTCCGCCTTTTCCGCCCTTAGCTGCTACTAATACATCACCATGTTTTTTCATATCTTTCATAAGTAAACCGGTTTCTTCTTCAAATATCATCGTACCTACTGGTACTCTAATCTCAAGAGTTTGACCCATTTTACCGAATTGCTTCTTTTTCATTCCGTTTTGACCGTTTTCGGCCTCATATTTTTTCTTGTATCTAAAATCCATTAATGTTCTAAGGTTGGAATCTGCTAAGAAAATTACGTTTCCGCCTTTTCCACCATCGCCACCATCTGGACCACCTTCAGGCACATAAGTCTCTCTTCTAAATGTGACTGCACCGTCACCGCCTTTACCTGAAATTATGGATATTTTTGCTCTATCTACAAACATAAGTACACTTCCTATTCTAATATTTAAATAGCCCCTAAATTAACTTAGGGGCTAACAATTCTTATGCTTCTTTTGTATATACGCTGATTTGCTTTCTGTGTTTACCAATTTGCTCGAACTTTACAGCTCCTGTAACTTTAGCAAATAAAGTATCATCGCATCCTATACCTACGTTATTACCAGGGTGGAATTTCGTTCCTCTTTGTCTAACTAATATACTTCCAGCACTTACGTATTGACCGTCTCCGGTCTTAACTCCTAAACGTTTCGATTCACTATCTCTACCGTTCTTGGAACTACCTACTCCCTTTTTACTTGACATGGAAAGACACCTCCTTATTAATATCTATTTCCAAAAACTATTTAGCTGATGCTTCAATAGCTTCTATGATTTCTGTTTTTGTTGCTTTGCTATCAACTGAAACACCTTTTGTTTCTGCTAGAGCTAACAATTCATCTTTTTTCATTGACATGGAAACACTAACTTCTGAAGTTTCCTTTACTGCTTCTACTGCCTTTTCTTTCTTAGCAGCAGGTTTTGCAGCTGTCTTGCTTTCGCCTAAACCTGTAATTTCTACCATTGTATATGGCTGTCTATGACCGTTTTTCTTTTGATAGTCTTTCTTAGCTTTATACTTGTATATAATTACCTTTTTTTGTTTACCGTTTTCTAATACTTCTCCGAAAACTTTGTATCCTTCAATAAATGGAGTTCCTACTTCTAACTTCTTTCCTCCAACTAATAAAACCTCATCAAATTCAACTTTATCTCCAACATTCGCATTTAGTTTTTCAATACTAATTACGTCGCCTTCTTGTACTCTGTATTGCTTACCACCAGTTTTAATTACTGCATACATATTACTTTACCTCCTTATTACAGACTCGCCAAGGCAGGTGCTTTCGCTTAAAAACCTACTTTGTGCGGCTAACTTATGTAATATACCATAAATTAGAAATATTGTCAATCAAATTATCCTAAAATTGTTACTCTATAACCACTCCGTCTTCATCTACTAATAGTTCTTTATCAACATCAAGTACTTTTAATATTTTTGCTTTTATATCTTCTAAAATATCCGTATTTGCTTTTAAGAAAACTTTAACATTTTCACGTCCTTGGCCAATTCTTTCGCCGTTATAACTATACCATGAACCTGATTTATCAACTAAATCCATATCAACTGCGGTATCTAATATATCACCTTCTGCAGATATTCCTTCGCCATACATAATATCAAACTCAGCAAATTTAAAAGGAGGCGCTACTTTGTTTTTTACAACTTTAACTCTAGTCTTGTTGCCAAGCATAGTATCTCCTGATTTTATCGTTTCGATTCTTCTAACATCAAATCTCATACTAGCGTAAAATTTAAGTGCACGTCCACCTGTAGTCGTTTCAGGGCTACCAAACATAACACCAATTTTTTCTCTAAGTTGATTAATAAATATAATGCATGTATTTGATTTGTTAACCGATCCTGTTATCTTTCTTAAAGCTTGAGACATTAGTCTAGCTTGAAGTCCAACATGAGAATCACCCATTTCACCTTGTATTTCGGCTTTTGGAACAAGTGCTGCTACAGAGTCGATAACTATTATATCTAATGCACCACTTCTAGCTAACATATCACATATTTCGAGTGCTTGTTCTCCTGTATCAGGTTGGGAAACTAAAAGTTCATCAATATCAACGCCTAGATGTTTAGCATATAACGGATCTAATGCATGTTCAGCATCTATAAAGGCAGCTTTGCCACCCATTTTTTGAGCTTCCGCGATCATATGCAGAGTAAGAGTTGTTTTACCCGATGATTCAGGACCAAATACTTCAATTATTCGTCCCCTAGGTATACCGCCAATTCCGGTAGCTATATCTAAACTAATTGAACCTGTTGGTATTGCTTGAATATTAGCTATGGGACCATTACCACCTAGCTTCATAATTGAGCCTTTACCAAATTGTCTTTGAATTTGTTCTAAAGCTGCGTCAAGAGCTTTTTCTCTTTCATCAGTATTAGTAACATTGTTAACCGTTTTATTTTTTTCCATATTTTTAGCCATATCTACCTCCTGGTTTACGAACGTTTGTTCGTATTAATAATAATATAACTATACGCTAATGTCAAGCTATAATAATATTATTATAAATTATCAATATTCGCAAGGTCTAAACGTACCTATATAAGTGCTGAATATATCTAATTTATACAATCATATACTACTTTCATCATGTTTAATAATGTGTAGTTTCTATTCCAATTTCTATTTATATTTCTCATCTGAATTTTTATAACTTTAGTTTCACCTTTATAAATGCAACCTATGTAAACAAGTCCTACAGGTTTTTCAGGAGTTCCCCCATCAGGTCCTGCTATCCCAGTAACAGATATGCAAAGTTCACTGCCTGAAGCTTTAAATAATCCTTCAGCCATTTCTATAGCTGTTTCTTCGCTAACTGCACCATATTTTTCGAGCGTTTCTAGTCTTACTCCAAGTTCTGTTACTTTAGCTTCATTACTGTAAGTAACTAGTCCTCTATCAAATATCTTTGAAGAACCTGAAAAATCTGTAATTGTTTTAGCAAATAGTCCGCCAGTACATGACTCGGCACTTGAAATAGATATATTATTTTCAACTAATTTGTCAAATACTACTTTTTCAAAATTCTCATTATCAAAACTATATATGTATTCACCTATTAAATTATTAACCTCAGATATCATATTATCGACAGCATCTTTCGCTTCACATAAAGTTTTACGCTTTGATGTAATTCTTAGGCTACATTCTCCTTCTTTTGCATAGGTCGCAATGGTAGGATCAGTTTGATTGTCAATTAATGGAAGTAATGTCATTTCCATTGAAGATTCACCAATTCCAAAAGTTCTTATGATCTTATAATAGATGACGCTGTTAGAAAACTTTTCAAGATATGGCTTAGCGCTTTTTTTAAACATCCTAGTCATTTCTCTTGGTGGACCTGGAAGGCAAATTATATACTTATCATCATTTGATAAGGCAAAGCCTGGTGCAGTTCCAGCATCATTAATAAATGGTACTGCTCTAGATGGTAAATATGCTTGTTTTAGATTATTCTTAGGCATTTTATGTCCCGTTTTTTTGTAACCACCAACGAGCTCATTCATAGCATCGTCAGATACTATAAGTTCATCTTTCATATATTCACAAGCGATTTCTTTTGTTATATCATCCTGAGTAGGCCCAAGCCCACCAGTAGTTATTACTATATCGCAATCATTGAATAACATATTAATTGCAATTCTCATTCTATCAGGATTATCACCTACGATGTAATGATACATAACATCAAAACCCATATTGTTTAATTCCTTAGATAAAAAAGCTGCATTACTGTTAATTACTTGTCCGAAAAGTAATTCTGTCCCTATATTTAATATTCCTACTTTCATATGTCCACCTTTACATTGAAAAAACATTTTTGTTTTGAATTATGTACTCTGCTCCAGAATATACTGTAGCAATTAATGATGCCCATAAAACTACATTACCGATAGGCATGAGAATGCTTTCAAAATATCCGCTTCCTAAAATTAAGATAGGCACTGTTATCATTTGTAATACTGTTTTTATCTTACCGCTCATACCAGCTGCAACTACTATTCCTTCTGAAGCAGCTACTGTTCTCATACCTGCTACTGCAAATTCTCTAGCTAATATTATTGTTAACATCCATCCTGGAACAATTCCACTTTCAACAAAAAGACAAAACGCTGAGTATACAAGTATTTTATCAGCTAAAGGATCCATTATTTTACCGAAGTTTGTTACAAGTCCTCTTGCTCTAGCTATTTTACCATCTAGAAGATCGGTAAAAGATGCTACTATAAATATAACAAAAGCAACTAAATACCAATTCATTAGAAAAGCTATTATGAAAAAAGGAACTGCTATTACTCTTGCTACTGTTAATTTGTTAGGTAAATTCATATTTTAAACCTCCACGCCTACTAGGTCATAATCGTATGCATCATTAATTTCGACATTTACAAATTGACCGGGTGATAATCCTCTCTTTGAAGTAAATATAACGGAATTGTCAATTTCTGGAGCATCATATCTAGTTCTTCCTAAATAGCTACCATCAGTATCTTTTTCATCAACTATTACTTCGTAGATATTACCAATCATTCCTTGGTTATGTTCTAAACTAATATCTAATTGACATTTCATTATTCCGTTTACACGTTCTTCTGTTGTTTCATCGTCTAAATGGCCGTCCATTTTAAATGCTTTAGTATTTTCTTCATTAGAAAAACCAAACACTCCTAATCTATCAAACTTGGTTTCTTCAACAAAGTCTATTAACTCTTCATAGTCTTCCTCAGTTTCGCCTGGGAAACCTACTAAAAGTGTAGTTCTAATATGTATATCTTCAATATTATCTCTTAGTCTTTTTAAAGTGTTTCTAATAGAATCAGAAGTTGAGGCTCTGTTCATACTTTTAAGCACCTTATTAGATATATGTTGAATAGGAATATCTATGTAATTACATATCTTATCCTCTTTTGCTATAACTTCAATTAGTTCATCAGTAATTCTTTCTTCATAGCAGTACATAAGTCTTATCCAGTGTATTTTATCTACCTTACAAAGCTCAGTTAACAGCTTTGGCAACATAAATTCACCATATATGTCCATTCCATAGTAAGTAACGTCTTGAGCTATAAGTATTATTTCCTTAGTTCCGGCATTTGCTAGCATTGTAGCTTCTTTAATTATATCTTCTATACTTTTACTTCTAAAAGGCCCTCTAATTCTGGGAATTATGCAAAAAGCACAAGCATTGTTACAACCTTCAGCTATTTTTAAAGTAGCTGAATATGGGTTTTCCACTAATTTACGTTCATTGTATGGTAGAGGTTCCCTTTTGGGTTTTTCAATATAGTATTTTTCTTTAGGTAAGTTATTTAACAGTTCGGGTAGCTTATAATATTCTTCAACTCCGATGAATAAATCTACCTCAGGCATATCATCAACTAAGGTTTTATAGTATCTTTGTGATAAACATCCAGTAACTACTAAAACAGAGTTGTCCTTTTTATCTCTGGACATATCAAATATCTTATCGATAGATTCTATCTTTGCGTCATTTATAAAGCCACATGTGTTTACAATAATAATTTCTGCGTCATCTAAATCATCAGTAAATAAGTATCCTTCATCTTCTAAAAGTTTAGCTAGAACTTCTGAATCATATTCATTTTTCATGCATCCTAACGTTTCAATATGAAATTTATTCATTATCCTCCTCTATACGTTCAGCTATTTCAATAGCTTGATAGTATTCGTCTTCACTAATTAATAGCTGCCTTGGTCTGCTTCCATCTGATGGACCAATTATGCCCCTCTCTTCTATTTCATCTATAATTCTAGCAGCTCTATTATATCCTATTCTAAATCTACGTTGTAACATAGAAACTGAAGCTTGCTTAGATTTTAATATACATTCTATAGCATCTTCTGTTAGTTCATCTACCATTTCACCTTGTTTTTCTTTATCGGTTTTAGCTAAACTTGTTATTATATTTTCCGAGTAATTAGGTTCACCTTGTTTTTTTACATATTTAATTACATCAGCTACTTCTTCATCGCTTACAAATGGGCCTTGAGTTCTTAGTGGCTTGTTTTTACCTACAGGAGAAAACAACATATCACCTTTACCCAGAAGCTTTTCAGCTCCACCCATATCAATAATAGTTCTCGAGTCAAATTGCGATGATACGCTAAAGGCTATTCTTGATGGTATGTTTGCTTTTATTACGCCCGTTACTACATCAACGGATGGTCTTTGAGTTGCTACTATAAGGTGCATGCCTGCAGCTCTTGCCATTTGAGCAAGTCTGCATATAGCTTCTTCAACTTGTGAAGGTGCGGCCATCATTAAATCAGCAAGTTCATCTATTATTATTACTATTTGAGGCATGAATTTTTCATTTTCATCATTAGCTTGTGCTAATTCATTAAATGATTCTAAATCTCTAACTCCTGCATCAGCAAATTTAATATATCTGTCGTTCATTTCGTTTACAGCCCAATTTAAGGCAGCAGCAGCTTTTTTAGGATCGGTAACTACTGGTATCAAAAGATGCGGTATGCCGTTGTAAACCCCTAATTCAACTACTTTAGGGTCTACTAGTATAAACTTTACTTCATCTGGCTTAGCTTTATAAAGTAAACTTAATATAATCGAGTTTATGCATACACTTTTACCTGAACCTGTAGCACCAGCAATCAGCATATGTGGCATCTCTTTTAAATCAGCAACTACGTTTTTTCCTGCTATGTCTTTACCAACGGCAAATGTTATCTTTGATTTAGAATTTTTAAATTCACTAGAATCTATAATTTCCTTTAAAAGCACAGGTGAAGTTTTTTCATTTTCAACTTCAATGCCCACAGCTGCTTTACCAGGAATCGGAGCTTCAATTCTTATACTCTTAGCTTTTAAATTAAGCGCTATATCATCAGCTAGTCTAACAATACTGTTTACTTTTACACCAATATTGGGCTGTATTTCATATCTAGTTACTGATGAACCTTGTATAACTTGAATAACTTTAGCATCTACATTAAAACTTTTAAGTGTTTTTTCAAGTTGCTTTGCTTTACTCATCAACTCGTAATCCGATAGTCCTTTTACATCATTACTTGGCTTCTTTAAAAGACTTAGACTAGGAAGTTTATACTCATCATTAGTTTCACTTTTTACTATTTTAATATCTTCTGGAGGGATTTCCTCTTTTGATTTTCTTGTGGTTTTTTTAATAACCGTTTCAGTTTCTTCATCTATTCCAAAACCTTCTTTTGTAGATTTCTTTTCTTCTAATCCTGTTTCGCCTGTTAATTTGTTTCTATCAAACATTTCATCATCAGACATATATTTCATAATATTTACGTAATTATTATTACTACGTTTAATGATAGGAACATCACTGGACGAGTTGTGCTTAACTCTTTCTGGTGATATATCATCTTTAATTCCGCTACTGTTTTTTTCATAAGCTTTTAGTAAGTTCTTCTCTTCTCTTTTATTTTTAAAACGTTCTATTTGTTTTGATATAGGGGTATTTATTACAAGAAGAATAGAAACTACTATCCCTGTCACACAAAATATATTTAAACCTGCAGATCCTATAGTCTTGATTAGTATTTCACCTAAGAACATACCAATTACTCCTGCGTTTTCATGCGCAATTCCGTCGCTATAAAATTTGCTGATTTCTTCAAATCCAAAAGCTAAATTATTTACATCTATAAATCTTTGAGAATTAAATATACAAAACAAAATATATATTAGAATAGCAAAGATAACAGTTCTGGCATTTACATGGTTTGTCTTTTGAAAAAACAGAAGAATTGCGAACGCCATAATATAATATGGAAGTATTATTGACATACCTCCGAATATTCCGCTTAATACATTGTTTATAGCATTTCCGAATTCGCCTGTAGTGTCAAGCTGCGTTGTAAATATTAAAAAGATTCCAAGCGCAAAGATTGTAACTGCCCATATTTCGTCAATCACCTTTTTGTCAGCTTTTCTTTCTTCTTGCATTTTCTTTATTTCAGATTGCTTGTCGTTATTAACCGAAGGCTTTTTGTTCTTGCTTCCCTTAGGTCTACCGGGTTTTTTCTTTTGTTCAGCCATTACACTCTCCTAAATTTATTTTATAAACAATAAATAAATAGTTAATAAAATACTAATAGTCCATACATATATTGAAAAATATTTTAAACTGTATTTTGATACTATAGCTATCATAGCTTTAATTGCAAATATTCCTGATATAGCGGCTATCATCATACCTAATACGATAGGTCCAACTGAGCCTACTGCAATTGAACTATCCATCATATTTCCCATTTCTAATACCGCTGATCCTAAAATTGCAGGAAAAGATATTAAAAATGCATATTTAACTGCAAAAGCTCGGTCTAGTTTAGTGGTAAGACCACCTACTAAAGTTGCTCCGGATCGTGAAATTCCGGGAATTATGGCGATTCCTTGCATAACACCTATATAAATAGCATTTCTAAAATTCATTTGCTTGATATCTCTTTTACCGGTTTCAATAGATTCCGAAACCCAAAGGAGTGTTCCTGTTATAACGAGTCCTATGATTACAGGTACTAATGATGCATAAAATGATACAAATAAATCTTCAAACAACAGGCCTATTACGGCTGTTACCAATGTAGTTACTAATATCATAATACCTAATTTTCTTACTGGTTTTTCATTAAGTTTAAGTCCTTTGCCTGTAACTAAATCTTTTATAGTTACAAACAACTCTACAATCAGTTCTAATAAATCTCTCCAATACATAAACATTACGGAAATCAAGGTTCCAACATGAAGTAATACAGTGAATATTATTACTTTGTCTCCACTTATATTAAAAAGAGTTTGTAATATGGTTAAATGTCCAGAGCTGCTTACCGGTAAAAATTCTGTAAGACCTTGTATCAGGCCTAATACTATTGCTTCTAAATATGTCAATTTATTATCTCCTTTTAATATAGATATCCTTTTTTGTATAAAGCTTCTGCGCAAAGTACAGCACCGCCGGCGGCACCTCTAATAGTGTTATGAGCTAATCCAATAAATTTAAAGTCAAATATATTGTCTTCTCTAAGTCTACCAATAGTTACTCCCATTCCTTTTTCATAATCCACATCTATATTTACCTGAGGTCTATCGTTATCTTTTACATATTTAATAAACTTTATAGGAGCACTTGGAAGTTTTTCTGTTTGTGGATATCCTTCGAAATTGTTAAGTTTTTCTATCAGTTGTTCTTTAGTTACTTGTTTTCTAAAGTTTATAAATACTGAACACGTATGACCATCTAAAACAGGTACTCTTACACATTGACTGGTAAGTTTCATTTCGTCTGAATTTACTATTCTTCCATTAGAAACTGTACCAAATATTTTAAGAGGTTCTTTTTCACTCTTTTCTTCTTCACCACTAATGTATGGAATTATATTACCTAACATTTCAGGCCATTCCTCAAAGGTCTTTCCTGATCCACTTATAGCTTGGTAGGTGCTTATTGCTAATTCATAAGGTTCGAATTCTTTCCATGCAGCTAAACATGGTACGTAACCTTGTATCGAACAATTAGGCTTAACTGCTACAAAGCCTTTGTTTGTGCCTAATCTCTTTTTTTGAAATTCTATTACATCAAAATGTTCTACATTAATTTCAGGTATTACCATAGGAACGTCTTCAGTCCATCGATGAGCACTATTATTTGAAACTACAGGTATTTCTGACATAGCATAAGCATCTTCGATACCTCTTATTTCGTCTTTACCCATGTTTACAGCACTAAATACAAAATCTACTTTTTTTGCAATTTCATTAATTTCATTAATATCATAAATGATTAAGTCTTTAACGCCTTTAGGTATAGGACCCGGCATTTTCCATTTGTTTTTAACTACTTCTTCATATATTTTGCCGGCGCTGTTTTTACTAGCTGCCACAGCAGTCACTTCAAACCACGGATGATTATCCAAAAGTGAAATGAATCTTTGACCAACCATACCGGTTGCTCCTAAAATACCAACTCTTAATTTTTTTATTGTCATAATTTTACCCCTTGAATTTTAAATATTTACACTACATTCTACCATTAAACACTATATTTATCAACCTTTTAACTATACAAAAAAAGACGCCAATTTGACGTCTTCTTGATTCTAAACTTTACAATTTATTCGCTTACTACGTCTTTACCATTGTAATATCCGCAGTTAGGGCAAACTCTATGTGGAAGTTTTGGCTCATGACACTGAGGACAAATAGAAAGTCCAGGAGCGTTCTTCTTCATGTTAGCTGATTGTCTGCTGTTTCTTTTAGCTTTAGACGTTTTCCTCTTAGGTACTGCCATTGTCTACACCTCCTTAAATACTATTATATTCTAATGTGTATTGATTATTTTAACTACTGAATTATAAACCAAATATGGGTTAATGTCAATACAAATTTATAATTTGTTTACTATTTCAAAAGTATCTTTAGCTATCATTAATTCTTCGTTTGTAGGAATTAACAGTATTTTAACTTTTGAATCGTCTCTAGAAATAATGGATTCTTTCCCTCTAATCTTGTTTTTTACTACATCTAATTTGATTCCTAAATTGCCTAAATCATTACAAATCAAATCTCTTATTCCAAGATCATTTTCTCCAACACCTGCAGTAAATATTATAGCATCTACACCGTTCATCTCTGCTATGTACGCACCAATATAGAATCTTACTCTATGTGCAAATACTTTAAGTGCCAATTGAGCTCTTTCATTACCTTCAGCTACTGCTATTTCTAAATCTCTAAAATCACTTGAAATACCAGAAATACCCAATACTCCTGATTCTTTATTTAATATTTCATTAGTAGCACCTTCAGGCAAATGTTTCTTTTCTCTGATATATGTAACTATCGCAGGGTCAATATCTCCTGATCTAGTACCCATAACAAGTCCTTCAAGAGGTGTAAATCCCATTGACGTGTCAATACTCTTACCTCTTTTAATAGCTGTTACAGAAGCTCCATTACCTAAGTGACATGTGATTAGCTTTAAATCATCCAAATCGACATTAAGCATCTTAGCGGCTCTTCCAGCTACATATCTATGACTTGTTCCGTGAAAACCATATCTACGTACTCCATATTTTTCATACATTTCGTAAGGTATAGCATATATATAAGCTTCAGGCAGCATTGTTTGATGAAATGCTGTGTCAAATACTCCTATCATAGGTGTGTTTGGCATTAAATCTCTACAAGCATTAATACCTGAAATATTAGGTGGATTATGTAGAGGTGCTAACTCAATACAATCTTCTAATGCTTTCATTACTTCATCATCAATTAAAACTGATTTAGAATATTTCTCACCTGCATGAACTACTCTGTGTCCTACTGCAGCAATTTCATTTAAATTTTTAACAACTCCGCATTCAGGGTCTTTAACAGCATCTAATACATTTGATATTGCATCCATATGATTCTTCATAGGTACTTGGGTCACTACCTTTTCTTCACCAATTAATGTATGAGATATAACTGAACCTTTCATACCAATTCGTTCTACCAATCCTTTGCATAAAAGTGTTTCATCAGTCATATCAAGAACTTGATATTTTAATGAAGAACTTCCGCAGTTAATTACTAATATTTTCATTTTTTCCTCCATAAATTTAATCTCCATAAATTATTATACCACTACATATATATTTTTCAAGGAATAAAGTTGGGTTTTAAAACTTTTTCCGAATTTATATACAAATTTTTTCCGCTTAATATGTTATATATATCTCCTGCTAATAGGTCCTTTTCCATGTAATAGTTCGCAACTTCATTTTTTATATTCATTTTGTTAATATTTGATATTACATCTAACTTACATTTATTTAATAGCTTAGCTCCTTTTTGATTACAAGCTAGGTACTTTACATATCCTACATCGTCATAGTCTATTTTTTTTCTATCTATTCCTAGTAATACTTGAGTAAGCAATCTGTTTATTCTAGTTCTTGTATATCTTTTGGATTTTATAAGTTCTGCCAGTTCTTCGAAAGAAGAAGCTTTATTAATTTCATTTTTAAGTTTATTCCCAAGGCCTTCTCCGCCTGAAGGACATCTTTCAAATTCTTCGGAACTTCCAGTAATTATTTTGTATCTTAATAGCTGAAAAAGTGTTTCATAATTAATTCTATCGCCTTTCAGTAAATCTTCTGCTGATATATCTGGTACATATCCGTTTACTGAAATGTTATCATATACTGCTCTTCTAATGGCTGATGCTGATTGATATTTCATTTTATATTCTATAGAAGATTCATCGTAAGCGCTTCCTTTTCTTTTTACAGAAATAGGTTTCATAGTTTTTATGTATTTTAAATATTCAATAGCAAGTATATTATTAGGTTGACGTAGTAACTTAGTATCTTCATTTTCAAAGATTTTATTATATGCTAATTCTCGTGCTCTTGGATAACTTAATCCTTCACTACAAAAAGACTTAATATGTTTATCAAGTCTTTTGTCTAATAGATTATTTGAAACATAGCTTAATTTATCTATATCTCCTTCTTCACTTCCAAATGAAATATAGTCACAATTTAAGCTTTCTAAAAGCATAACTCCTGCCTTTGCATAAACGTTACTACTGGCAACAGTAAAAACAGTAGGAATTTCTACTACTAGATCAACCCCATTTAAAATTGCATGATTAGCTCTAATTTGTTTAGCTAAAATAGCCGGCATACCTCGCTGTACAAAATTCCCGCTCATTGCACAAACAACAGTGTCAGCTCCTGAGATTCTCTTGGATTCACTAATATGGTAAAGATGACCATTGTGCATGGGATTATATTCAGCTATTATACCTAATGTAGACATTATTTTACCGCTTTCTCATCACCAGGGCTTCCTGATTCTTGAACCTTTTCAGCTAGTGATTTAATTTCAGCACGGTTATTATCAAATTTACTGTCCACTTCTTGAATAGTATTTTCTAGGTATTCATACATAGGAGTAAAATAGTCTTCTGAAATTTTTGCCATACTGTTTTGCATATCATATATTAGCTTATCAACATATTCATAAGTTCTAAGCTTCATGTACCTGTTATGGTTTTCTGCTTCGTTTAATATTGTTTCAGCTTTCTTTTCAGCAGCTTTCTTAATAGCGCTTGATTCAACTAAATATTCAGCTTGTTTTTTTGCATCAATAATAATTCTGTCATATTCTGTTTTAGCTTCATTTAAAATTCTTTCTTGTTCATCTTTTACCCATTTAGCTTGTTGAATATCTTTAGGCATATTTATCCTTATTGCCTCAATTGTATCTAGAATTTCATTCCCGTCTATTATTGATTTTTCAGTTAGTAAAAATTTACTTGAATTTTCAATAATATCCTCTATTTCTTCTAGTAAGTCCATTACTTTAATAGTAGTATCACTCATAATTTGCCTCCTAATTATTTAATATTAAATTTACTTTTGGTTAATTCACAAATTTCATCAGGTACAAGTCCTTTAACTTCGCCACCTAACATTACAACTTCTTTAATCATGCTGGAACTAATAAATGAATATTTGGGTTGAGTCATTAAAAAGACTGTCTCAATATCTTTATTATATAGCCTAGAATTCATTTGCGCCATTTGAATTTCATATTCAAAATCTGTTGTAACTCTTAACCCTCTAATAACTACATCAAAATGGTTATCATTAACATATTTGGCGAGTAACCCTGAAAAACTAACTATTTTAATATTGTCTAAATTTCTAGTAGTACATGCAATCATATCTGTGCGTTCTTTAACATCAAACAATGCATTTTTATTGGGGTTTGTTATTACTCCTACAACAACTTCATCATACATCTTAGAAGTTCTTTTAATAATATCTAAGTGACCACAAGTTATAGGATCAAAGGAACCTGCATATAGAGCTTTTTTTTTCATCTCATCCTCCGGTTATATCTATTAATTTTATTAAGATTTGGTTTTGTTGTATCAAGAAATTTTAAAGACACTTACGCCTATAGTTCCGTATCTTTTCTCTTTTATCTTTATAAATCCTGACTTTTCATCATCAAAACCATCTCTTTTATTATGTTCTACTATTAATAAACCATCTTCTTTAAGTAAATTATTTTGACTTATTAAAACAAAAGCGTCATCATAAAAACCTGCCTTATAGGGAGGATCTAAAAATATTATATCAAAAGGCTCTGTCATTCTATCTAAAGTTCTTTTAAAGTCACCTCTAAAAACTGTAGACAATTCCTCTGCTTTACAATTTTCGATATTTTCATTTAAAGCTTGTAAACTTTTAGCTGAGTTATCATTGAACGTACATTTATCAGCTCCTCTAGAGAGTGCTTCAAGTCCTAAGCTTCCTGTACCCGCAAATAAATCCAAGACATTGGCTCCTCCTATAGTAACACCTATCATACTAAAAATAGCTTCCCTTACTTTTTCACTTGTAGGTCTTACGTCATATCCCTTAGGTGTTGTTAAATTTCTGTATTTAAAACCCCCTGTTGTAATTTTCATATTAAGTCCTTTCTATAAAACGTTTCTAAACCCGTTTTCTTGCATATCATCTATTTCATCTTTAATGAATTTGTTTTCTATATTAGCTAACTTGGCATCTTTTATAAATATGTTTTCAGCATCTCTTCCTGCTTTTTCTAATATATCAATATATCTTATGAAATTATCCAAGTTGAAATTGCTACCATGCTGAATGGTACTATTCAAATCCCCAGGTCCTCTTAACTTAAAATCTTCTTCACTTATATCAAAACCACTAGCATGCATTTTCATAGCATTCATTCTTCGCGTAGCTATATCAGAATTACTATAAGAAACTAAATGGCAAAATGATTGTAAATCAGATCTTCCTACTCTGCCTCTCAGTTGATGTAATTGTGCAAGTCCGAATCTTTCCGCGTTTTCAATAAGCATTATAGTTGCATTAGGCACATCAATACCTACTTCTATTACTACTGTAGCTACTAATAGGTCAATTCGCTTTTCTAAGAATTCGTTCATCAACATATCTTTATCTTCTTTGCTAAGTTTACCATGCAGTAGACCTAGTTTAAAGTCTTTTAATTTAATTTTTAAATCATTATATAATTCAGATACAGAATTTAAATCTGAATCTTCTGATTCCTCTATTAAAGGTGCAACTACATAACCTTGATGTCCTAATTCTAGTTCCTTTTTAAGCGATATATATGCTTTTTCTTTACTAAGTTCATCTGAGACAGTAGTTATTATACTTTTTCTTCCTTTAGGCATAGTTTTAATAACAGTAAAATCCAAGTTTCCGTAAACTGTAGCTGCTAACGTTCTAGGTATTGGTGTTGCCGTCATAACCAGTACATTAGGGCTAGAGCCCTTTTCCTTAAGAGTTTTACGTTGATTTACACCGAATCTGTGTTGTTCGTCTGTAATTACCAGCATTAGGTTGTTAAAATTCACGTTATCTTGTATTAAAGAATGTGTGCCTATAAGAAGCTGTATTTTGCCTTCTTCTATGTTATCTAGAATTTCTGTTTTCTGTTTTCCTTTAACCGAGCTTGTTAATAATTTAATGTTTATATCAAATTCTTTGAAAGCCTTTGTTAAGTTATTATATAACTGAGTAGCCAATATTTCTGTAGGAGCCATATATGCTACCTGATAACCGCTTTTTACCACCTTATATATTAGTGTTTCTGCTACAACTGTTTTACCACAGCCTACATCTCCTTGTAAAAGTCTGTTCATAGGTTTTTCACTAATTAAATCAGCTTCAAGTTCGTTTATAGCCTTAACTTGACCTATTGTTAAATCAAATTCTAAACTTTTTATGAATAAGCTTGTATCTATGTCTTCGATTTTAGAACTTGAGGACTGCTTATTTTCTAGTTCTTTATATATAGCTGCTAATTTATATTTTAAAAACTCTCCGTAAATAAGCCTATATTTTGCTGCTTTCATTGAAGTTTCATCTTTAGGATAATGAATGTTATTTAATGCATATTTTATATCGCACATATTATTTTGTTTTATTAGATTGCTCGGTATCCACTCTATCAGTTGGTCTTCTAATGTCAAACCGTAACGAATCCATTTTTTTAAATCATTTTGAAATAAGTGTTTACCTGTTTGATATATGGGAACTATGCTTCTTATATCATCTTCACTTCCTGAAATAGTGTAGCTTGGATTTATCAATTGATGTTTAAAAGCTAAAGTTTTGCCATAAGCTTTTGAGACTTCACCATAAAAAGTAAACAAATTACCCTTTTTAAAATTATTATAGAGGTATCCTCCGTTAAAAAACACTATGGATATTTTACCTGTACTATCTTCAGCCATTATTTTGACTCTTCCGGATTTCTTATTATAACCTTTAGAATCCAGTTTTACATTTAGTATTTTACATTCAATTAAAGAAACATCCCCAGTTTCTAGGGAATTAATCTTTTTTATATATCTTTTGTCACTATATTTTTTAGGATAGTAATTTAGCAAATCCAATACAGTAAAAATATCCAACTCATTTAATGATTTGCTTTTTTTAGGGCCTACACCTTTAATTTTATATACTTTATCATTTATAGTAAGCTCGTTAGTCATTTCTCCTAACCACCTCTAATTCCCTCTTGGCAATTTGTTTTGATATAACTCCAGTTATTTTACTAGTTATTTGATTTGGTTTCTTTAGTCCTATGTTCTCTAAATCCGCTTCTATTAAATCAAAAAGTTTATTAGATTCGCTGTTTATGCTTTCGCCAAATTGAATAATATAATATATCTTAATAAACAGTTTGCCTTGGTATTCAGTTACTTCAACTGATCCAATGTAATCTGTAATCTTAGTTCTTATTCCTTTTGCAACTATTAATTTACCACGTTTATTTGTAGGTAAAAAAACATATTTCATTTTAAGAAGATTGTTTACAACTATTTTTTCTATAGCTGAATTGTTTATGCTGATTTCACCATATTCGTTATTATTTATAGTTGCCATAATTAACTCCTTTATCATATATTTAAGTAATTATAACATATTTAAACTATATATGTTAATGTAAACTTTGAAAAATAAAAAAAGCCCCAAACAATAGTTTAAGGCTACTTCTCATTATTTAAGTTATACGGCACGGTTTACTTTGCCTGATCTCAAACATCTTGTACATACATTAGCTTTTGTTACTCTGCCTAATTCATCTATAACTCTTACAGTTTGAATATTAGCATTCCACTTTCTTCTAGTATGTCTATTAGAGTGAGAAACATTATTTCCTGACACTTGACCTTTTCCGCATATTACGCATTTTCTTGACATCTTCCGCACCTCCTTGTATATAAATATGTGATTATCTATTTTTTCAACGCAAGCGATATTATACCATAACATATATATAAATATCAACCTTTTTTTTAAACTTTTTTATACATGTTAAAATATTCATTTCTGAGCATTGACATTAGCTTCAAATCATAGTACTTACCATTTTTAATAGTAGCATTTCTCATTATTCCTTCACTTTTAAAGCCTATCTTGTTATATAATAACTCTGCCCTCTTATTATCTATATAATAATCTAAAGTAACTCTTTCCATGTTTAAGTCGAAAAAAGCATATCTAGTTAAAGCTTCCATAAGCTCTATACCATATCCTTTGCCTTGAAAGTTTTTGTTACCTATATATAACTTCGTAATATCAAGAGAGTTCTCTCTACTTGATATTCTTGAAATACTAACCCTACCTATTGGGGCCTTTTCTGCTTTGCTTATAATGGTAAACATTAACTTTGTAGAATCATTAGATGCTAATACGAATGTTTTAACCACATCTTCATATTGAACATCATTATCTATTGATAAATATTTAGTGATTTCAGAATCTTTCTCCCATTTATAAAAGTACTTGCAATCAGATAATTCCGTGTCTTTTAATACTAAATTTTTTGTTTCCATATATACCCTCCAAAGCACAATTAAATATTTATTTGTTAATTAACAACTAATTGTGCTATTATTATATATGATTTTAAAAAAAAAAGATATAGACAAATGCAAATGAGGATAAAATAATGAAACGAAAATTAACTATAATATTAACTGTTTTAATGCTTATGCTATTAGCGAGCAGTTGTAATAAAGCCGCTAGTGGTAATGACCAAGTAACTGAAGTAGATACCAGTACTTATGTAGAAAATCTTAGCTCGGAATTTTCTTATGGATGTTCCACACTTAGATTCGCAGAGTACATGGAAAATTGGTCAGATTCTAATGGAACCCAAGTGAAAAAAGATAATTATGGCAATGTCATATTTTCTGTAGCACCCACCGAAGGTTATGAAAATGTAGCAGATACTGTTATATGCTGTAACTATAACCCTTCACTATTTTCTAATGATATAACTACTATTTCTATGTGCCAGTATTTAATAGAAAATTCAACTAATCATGGACCTTTTAAAGTTATATTTATTAATAATAACTTAAATGCTCATGAAGGAGCTTTAAATCTTTCGACTGAATACTTTAGTAAAGGCGCTAGAATAATATCCTTAGATTCTAGTTATAAAACACATGCTTCTATAAATACAGGAAATCAGTTTGATTCAGGTCTAAGAGTTAATACTGAAAGGAAATCAGAGAACCTCTATAATACTGCGTATAAAATAAATATATCTGGTATAAAAGCTGCTATACTTGACGAACACGTAAAACAGCAACCCAATCCCATTAAACTATTAGGTGAATTGTTGGCTTATTTTAAGATGAAATCAATGGCTTATCAATTAGCAGACTTAACATATGAAACTGAAGGTGGCAACTTCCCTTTAGGTGCTGAATTTACTATTCTAATTAATGGATACAATAAAACTCAGTTTATAAATTATATGGATAGCAAAATAGAATCTTTTAACTCAAAATATGGAGAAGACTTTGAAGGCATAAGTTATACATATGAAGAAATAGAATTACCTAAATCTGTTTACAGCGATGATTCGACTGAAGAAATAGTAAGTTTACTTTATATGATTACGAATGGAACATCTCTAGATTCTAATGATGATGTATATGCTATATCTACAATTAAAGGCCTTAAAATAAATGAAAGCTCATTTACTTTGAATTTAGTTTCTAATACTAGAAGTATGGAATCTATGAGTAATCTTTATGAAGAGATTAATACTGTAACTTCATTTGTAAATGCCGAATTAATAACCGAAGATAATTTAAGGTTTTTTAATGGCAATGTTGACTCAGAACTACTTAAGCGTTTAAACCAATCAGATATTAAATATTCTGACGACGAATTAAACACTTACGATTCGGTTAGATTCACATCATGTACGTATCTACAAAGCAAGAACACTGATTTAGACATAGTACACTTATTTGTTAATGCAGATGACAGTAACGATATAACCGGATGCTTAGCAACATACTTAGTAGATTCGAATATAGCGTTTATAGATGATGAAGACATCGTCGAATAAATAAAGAACGTATACTACTCAATATATGATTCCCCTAAGTTAGACAGTTAACAAAAGAAACTGTTCATTTTAGGGGATTTTTATTACAAATTAAAAGGACTGATTCCTGTTTAATACAGAATTCAGTCCCAATTAGTAACTTAACAAATATAAATACTTTCTTTTTCATGAACACACCTACCCGATTTCTATAGAATTAATATAATTATATTAATAAAAAAATCAAGGATTATGTATCAATATGACCAGATAATATAACAATCTACTTTAATTATCGTATTTATTGTATAAATACTCTATATAATAATCCGAGTTAAACTTTTCTCCTGTTGCATCTTTGATTATTTCAGATGGCATTTTAGATGAACCGTATTTATGAATGTTTTCTTTTAGCCATTCTTTGATTTCATCCATTTCTAAATTGTTCAAATCTTTATCTATATCCATTTTTTTTCTCATTGTTTTTTCAAATTGTGCTGCATAGGCAGAACCTAATGCATATGAAGGGAAATACCCGAAATCGCCGCCTGACCAGTGAACATCCTGAAGTATGCCCTCAGCATCGTTTTTAGGCCTTATACCTAGGTATTCTTCATATAGATCATTCCATATGGATGGCAATTCGTTTACATCTATGTCTTCAGAAAAAATCTTTTTCTCTATCTCATACCTAACCATTATGTGAAGTGGATAAGTTACTTCATCAGCTTCAATTCTTATTAATGATCTTTTAACATGGTTTACTGCAGCATACCACTTTCCTATTGATACATCTTTTAATTCTTTTTCATATAGGTGCTTAAGTATTGGTAAATTAAAATTCCAAAAGTTAATATTTCTTCCCAAATTATTTTCATATAGTCTAGATTGTGACTCATGAATCCCCATCGAAACGCCTGTAGTAAGAGCACTTAATCCATACTTTTCACTAATGTTTTGCTCATACATTGCATGCCCTGTCTCGTGAATAGTAGTAAATATCGATTCAGTTATATTGTTTTCTTGAAAATGGGTAGTTATTCTTACGTCATTTCTACTTAAATTTAAAGTAAAAGGATGCACGCTAGTCGTCATCATACCTCTACTGTTATCAAATCCAAGCTTAGGAATTATATACTCAGAGAATTCTGCTTGTTTAGCTATGTCAAACTTTTGATTGATAAAATCAATGTCTTTACTTTGTTTATCACATACCTTTTGTACTAATGGTACAATACTATCTCTTAGTTTATCAAAGAATTCATCTAGTATTTCAACTGTAATACCTGGTTCAAAGTCATCTAAAATTGTATTATATGGATGTCCGCTTTTTCCTCTTAATTTAATGAATTTCTTTTGATAAATAATAATCTTTTCTAAAAATGGAGCAAAAATTGAAAAATCTTCTTCATTCTTAGCCTTTTCCCAAGCGCTGTATGATTTGGAAATAAGTACTTGATAATCAGAATAATCTTTAACTGGTATCTTAGCTATATTATCAAATTTTCTTTTATATATGGAAACCTTTGCCTTAGTTATTTCATCTAATTCTGCTTTTCTTTCATTTAACTCTTCAAGTAAATTTTCTACGTCTGTATTAATAAAAGTATTAAAGTATATCTCGGATATTTTTCCTGCCACAATGGCTCTTTCTTCTACACCACCAATAGATGCTATAGTTTCTGCATCCCATTCCAATAAAGATTGTGTGTAAAATACTGCTGATAATTTACTGTCTAGTTTGTTTAGTTTTTCAATATTTTCTGTTAACATGTATCCTCCTTAACATTGCTTATTAATAATACGGAAATAATTACTAAAATTATGCCTATTATTTTATACATCCCAAAGATTTCATTGAATATCAATACCCCTATTAACGCAGCTACTATTGTTTCAACAGATGCAATAACAGGCACTTTTGAAGCTTTTATAGGCTTAGTTAGGCCTTTCATATATAGAAGATATGCTAGAGCCGTTGGTATAATTCCGTAAAAAATTGAGACAACTATTAATTTTATTGAAATTAGTCCTGCTAGAGAGTCCCAAGGCTTTGCTATTAATGCTAAAAAAACTGTTGCAAAGAAAAAACTATATAAAGATATGGTTACCATGTTACAATTTTTATTTGCAGCCAATTTACCTAGTATTGTGAGTAATGCATAAAAAAAGCCTGCAGTTGCACCTAAAAATATTCCTAATTTAGATAGCTCTAAAACATTGAAGTTTCCGTTAGTAACAGTTAGTATGCAGCCAATGATGTTTATTATCAAGGCTACAATTTTAACCCACGTAATCTTATCTGAGAAGACTATTCTAGACATTATTGCTACAAATACGGGTGAAGTGTACAAAAGTATAGCTCCGGTAGCAATACCTACTGTATTAATAGCATATGTATAGCATAGATTAAACAGAACTTGGCATATTATGCCCATAAAAAAGGCGAAAACCAATTCTGTCCTGTTAGGAATCAAACCATCTTTACCATTTATATAAAGGGCTACAAATATTAAAAATATTGAACCAAAGAAAACTCTAAGAAAAGCAGTCAAAAAAGAATCAACTCCCATATCACTTAATGTAGTTACAAACAAGCCCATTGTGCCCCAAAGTGTTCCTGTTAAAAGTATTAATAAATAACCTTTTTTAGTTTCATTCAATGATTTCATATTGTTATTAGATTTCCTTTTTAAGTAAGCATATCATTTCAGTATGTTTAGTTCCTGGAAAGTTATCATAGCCTTTTAGATATATGGGTTCATAACCATATTGTCTGAACTGCCCTATATTAATAAATAAAGTTTTAGGATTACATGATATATATAATATTTCTTCCATACCATATTTAACTAATTGGTCTACTACCTTAGGATGCATTCCTACTCTAGGAGGATCTACTACTATAACTTCTGGTTTTTCTTTCACCTTATCAAGTTCTTTTAAAACATCACCACACAAGAATTCACAATTCTTAATACCGTTGCTAATAGCGTTTTCGTTAGCTGATTTAACAGCATCTTCTGATATTTCTATTCCGTATACTTTAGCTGCTTTTTCTGCTATTACTTGGCTAATAGTGCCAGTTCCACAATACAAATCATACACAATTTTATCTTCAAAATCAGGTATAATTTCTTTTGCATCAGTATACAGTTTTTCTACTGCTTCAATATTCGTTTGGAAAAACGAAAATATACTAACTTTAAAAACAAGACCCATTATTTTCTCATAATAATAATCTCTACCTTCAAGTAATCTTAGTTCATCACAACTTACGGTATCAGCAATATTATCATTTACAGTTCTCATGATACCAACTAATTTTTTATCTAATTCTAGTGATTTAATTACTTTAACATATTCATTTTCGTTAAATTCACCGTTACTTGAAGTTACTATATTTACTATAATTTCATCAGTTCTAACTCCACATCTTACTATTAGATTCCTAAGTAAGCCTTGATGTGTTTTTTTATGATAAAACTTGTAACCTTTGTTATTGGCAAATTTCAACGTAGCTGAAAGAATTTTGTTGAAATCTTCTGGAACTAGTTGACATTCATCAACCGTTATAATTGACATAAAATGCTTTCTTTTATGCATTCCTAATGTCATAGGACCATCTTTTTCAAGATCACCAAAAGTATACTCCATCTTGTTTCTATATCTATATCTACTAGGTGCTGGTAATAAACCCTTATAGATATTGTTACTTACTCCATATTCTTCTATTAAATCAGTAATTTGTTTGTTTTTCGTTTTCAGCTGTTCTTCGTATGTTACACCTTGGTAAATACAACCTCCACAAAATTCGCTGTCTTTACATATTTTCATATCTTTAAAATTTTCCATAATTATCGTAAAATTCCCTCTTATATTCTAAAAATCTATCTTCTTCAATAGACTTTCTAATGTTTTTCATCATATTTATTAAAAAGTGTAAATTGTGTTCAGTTAAAAGCATAGCACCTAACATTTCATTAGACTTATGCAAGTGTCTTAAATAAGCTTTTGAATAATTCCTGCACGTGTAACAATCACAGTTATCATCAAGTGGCGTAAAATCTCTAGCATATTTTGCATTTTTAATATTAACTCTGCCATGACTTGTCATTGCTAATCCATGTCTAGCTATTCTTGTAGGAAGAACGCAGTCAAACATATCTACTCCTCTTTCTACTCCTTCAAATAAGTAATCAGGACTTCCTACTCCCATAAGATATCTAGCCTTTTCTTTAGGTAAATAATCTACGCAATAATCCAGAACTTCAAGCATAACTTCTTTAGGCTCACCTACAGAAAGTCCACCTATTGCATAACCTGGCATATCCATTTCAACTATTTCCATAGCACTTTGATATCTTAGGTCTTTGTGCATACCACCTTGCATTATGCCAAATATAGACTGCTTTTCAATATCTTGATGATAATCTTTACATCTTTTTAACCATCTAGAGGTTCTTTCCAAAGAGTCTTTTATATATACTTTATCAGCATCGCAAGGTATACATTCATCAAATGCCATCATTATATCTGAGCCTAATGCATTCTGTATTTCAATAGCTTTCTCTGGTGATAATAAATGTTTAGAACCATCTATGTGAGAACTAAACATAGCGCCTTCTTCTGTTATCTTTCTTAGCTGTCCAAGAGAGAAAACTTGAAATCCTCCACTATCAGTAAGTATAGAACTATTCCAGTTCATAAACTTATGTAATCCTCCGGCTTCTTTGATGATTTCATGGCCAGGTCTTAAATATAAGTGATATGTATTGGATAATAGTATTTCAGCTCCCATTTCACTTATTTGTTCAGGCCTCATAGCCTTTACTGTTGCTTGAGTACCTACGGGCATAAATACCGGAGTTTCTATTGTACCGTGTGGCGTAGTTACCCTGCCCCTTCTGGCTTTACTTTTGCTATCTTCTTTAATCAGTTCATAAGAAACTGCATTTTTCATATTTTTCTCCTGTTTACCCATAATATTTATTGTTTATATAATTAACATAGCATCACCGTAGCTAAAAAATCTATATTTTTCTGCTACAGCTAGCTCATAAGCATCTAAAATCTTATCCTTCTCATAAAAAGCTGATATAAGCATCAGTAAAGTAGACTTAGGTAAATGAAAATTAGTTATTATTGAATTCACTACCTTAAACTTATAACCGGGATAAATAAATATACCTGTACTTCCTGAAGTTGATCCAATCTTGTATCCATTTTCGGTTTTTTTAGCTATACTTTCTAAAGTTCTAACTGATGTAGTTCCTACTGCTACTATTCTATCGCCTTTTTCGATTGAGTTGTTAATAATTTCTGCATTTTCCTTTGTTACAAAGTACTCTTCAAAATGCATTTTATGTTCTTCCACAACGTCGCAATTAACTGGTCTAAACGTACCTATTCCTACATGAAGAGTTACATATGCAATCTTAACACCCTTTTCTTTAAGCTTATCAAGTATTTCATCAGTAAAATGAAGTCCTGCTGTAGGAGCAGCTACTGAACCTTCTATTTCACTGTATACGGTTTGATACCTTATCTTGTCTGCGTCATTGCTTTCTCTTTCAATGTATGGAGGAAGTGGCATTTTACCAAGTTCTTCAAGTCTTTCATAAAAAACTCCCTCATAATTAAATTCTACAATTCTTGTACCGTCACTACTGTATTCTAATATATCTGCTTCAAATAGACTTTCTTCTGAAAATATAACCTTATCTCCTGGCTTTAAACGTTTACCTGGCTTTACCATTGTTTCCCATATGTCGCCTTTTATCCTTTTGATAAGTAAAAATTCTATATTAGCTCCAGTTAATGCTTTTTTACCAAATAATCTAGCAGGTATTACCTTTGAATTATTCATTACTAGACAGTCACCTTTGTGCAAATATTCTAATATATTATAGAACTTTTTATGCTCTATATTATCATTTTTTCTATCAAGTACCATAAGTCTAGACTCTTCCCTGCATGTCGCAGGTGTTTGAGCAATCAACTCTTTAGACAACTGATAGTCAAATTCTGAAATTTTCAAATTATTCCTCCTCTTTAAACAGCGTTTCTAAACCTAAATGTTTATATGCTTTCTTAGACGCCATTCTGCCCTTTTGTGTTCTATATAAGAGTCCTGCTTGAATAAGGAAAGGTTCATTAACATCCTCTAAAGTTACTCTCTCTTCACCTATCGCTGATGCTATAGTTTCTATACCTACAGGTCCACCGTTAAATCCTTTTATTATAGTCAATAAAATCTCTCTATCGAGTTTTTCAAGACCCAGTTCATCAACTTGTAGAGCTTTTAATGTTTGTCCGGTAATATCCATATCTAACTTACCATTACTTTTAACTTCAGAAAAATCTCTAACTCGTTTTAGTAATCTATTTGCTATTCTTGGTGTTCCTCTTGATCTTAATGCTAATTCTTTAATTGACTCAATATCGGCGTTTAATTTTAATACTTTTGCTGAACGCTCTAGTATTTCAGCTAATTCTTCCTTATTGTATAATTCAAATTTACTAATAATTCCAAATCTGTCTCTTAACGGTGCAGAAAGACTTCCTGCTCTTGTAGTAGCTCCTATTAATGTGAATTTTGCTATATCTATTCTAAGCGACCTAGCTGAAGGTCCTTTTCCAATTATTATATCTAAAGCATAATCTTCCATAGCTGAATATAAAACTTCTTCTACAGCCCTGTTAAGCCTATGTATTTCGTCAATAAATAATACATCATTATCATTTAAATTTGTTAATATAGCTGCTAAATCACCAGCTCTTTCTATTGCTGGACCGGAAGTTATCTTTATTTCTACTCCCAGTTCGTTTGCAATAATTCCAGCTAATGTAGTTTTCCCAAGTCCTGGAGGCCCATAAAACAAAACATGGTCTAGTGGCTCATTCCTAAGCTTCGCTGCTTTAATATATATGGACAAATTATCTTTAGCATTAGTTTGACCGCAAAATTCATCTATATTCTGCGGTCTTAATGTATATTCATTATTACATTCTTCAGAATTTAAATTTGTATTAGTAATTCTTTCTTCCATGTTAATCTCCTATTACATCAAATTCTTTAGTGCTAATTTTATATAAGCTTCTGTAGTAAGGTCATTATCTTTTATAGATTCTACATAAGTTGTTGCTTCAGTTTTAGAATATCCTAATGTAGTTAAAGCTAATATAGCTTCATTTTTAGCTAATACTAATCTTCCAGATATTATTGAATCTACATTGATAACATTCCTTATATCATCGTTAACTTCTATTTTTTCACTGAGTTCAAGTATTATTCTTTCCGAAGTTTTTTTACCTATTCCACTAGCTTTAGATATAGATTTTGCGTCACCGTTTAATATATATGATTTAATAGTATTCACATCTGCCAGTGCCATTATACTTATTCCGGCTTTTGGTCCTACACCACTTATAGATATAAGTTGTTCAAAAAGTCTTAATGAATCTTCATCGTGAAATCCAAATAAAGACAGACTATCTTCTTTAACGTTTAAATAAGTAAATGTAGAAACTATGTCACCTTCTCTTTTTAATAACAGCGGTGAATTATCAGGTACCATTATTCTAAAACCTATGCCTGAACTTGTTTCTATTACTATAGCTCCTCTATCATAACTTAAATATTCACCTCTTAAATGTCTTATCATAATATACCTTTCTGTCTGCTGTTTGTAGTGTGAGCGTGACAAATAGCCGCAGCCAATGCATCCGCTGTATCATCAGGTTTAGGTACTTTTTCTAAGTTCAGTATAGCCTTAACCATATATTGTACTTGCTTTTTATCTGCTCTTCCGTATCCTACAAGTCCTTGCTTAATTTGTAAGGGCGTATATTCACTTATTATAAGTTTATTTTCTGCGCATGCTAATACTGCAACCCCTCTAGCTTGACCTACTAAAATAGCTGTTTTTGCATTATTATTAAAAAACAATTCTTCTATAGATGCTTCTTCTGGTTCGTATTTTTTAATAACCTCGCTTAAACTATCATATAGTATGCATAATCTATCAGGCATCGCCATCTTTGAATCCGTGGTAATAGCACCATAGTCTACTACTTCAAATCGGTTTCCTTTATAATCAATAATGCCATAACCTAGTATAGCATATCCTGGATCTATTCCTATTATTCTCATTGTTTCATTTTAACAAATAAACAGATGTTTGTCTACAAATAGATGTATCGTTTTCGATATTTCGCTATGATATATTATTCTTATATGCTATAATACATGCATAATGTATAATAATACAAAAGGAGGTTTTATGAGGTATTCTAGACAAAATAAGATATTAGAACTAATATCTACTTACGACATTGAAACACAGGACATGTTACTAAAATTACTTAAAGAATCAGATTTTGAAGTAACACAAGCTACAATTTCAAGGGATATAAAAGAATTGCAACTTATCAAGACTCTTTCACCATCAGGTAGATATAAATATGCTGTTGGGAATTATTCTGATAAACCTGTATCAGAAAGGTTTCTTAAAATTTTCAGAGAAACTATTACTTCTTATGAATCAGCTGAAAATCTAATTGTAGTAAAAACGCTTTCAGGTTGCGGAAACGCTGCTGCCGAAGCAATTGACTCTATGGCTATATCACACGTAGTTGGTACTATCGCTGGAGATAACACCTTTTTACTAATTGTGGATAGTAAAAGCAATGTACCAAAGGTTTTAGAAATATTTAATGATATCATTACTATGAGGTTAAGAAATAATGATAGATAGAATTGAGATTCAAAATTTTGCTACTATCTCAAAAACTAGTATCGATTTAACTCAAGGATTGAATATTATAACTGGAGAAACAGGTGCAGGTAAATCTGTATTAGTACAAGCAATAAGCATAGCATTAGGTGCCAGAGCTGACACCTCTTTTGTGCGTACAGGAAACGATAAGGCTATTATACAAATAGCCGGAGAAATAGATAATGAAGAAGTAATTTTAAGTCGCGAAGTATATGCAACTGGAAAAAGCATTTCTAAAATAAACAGCACTTTGGTTACTCTAAATGCGCTTAAGGAATATTGCGCAAAATTTGCAGATATACATGGTCAATATGACAATCAAGCCCTATTAAACTCAGATAACCATATAAATATACTTGATAGCTTTAATAATCAAGTGTTTTTTAATGAGCTCAGTTATTTAAAAACAGCATTTATTAAGTTTAAAGCCGCAGAAAATGAATTTACTGCTTTACTTAATAAGGAAACTGAAACAAAAAATAAAAAGAGCTATTATGAATTTGAATTATCATATATAGATAATCTTAATTTACTAATTGATGAGGATAACGAGTTAAAAGATAAAATAAGCTTACTATCTAACAGTGAAAAGATATTTTCCGTAGTAAACACAGCTTATTACACTATTCACGAAAACGAAAACTCATTGTTAACTGAATTAAAATCAAGTATAAATTCATTAGACAGTATATCTGGTTTCAGCTCACAAATAGAAAAATTAAACTCTGAATTAGGAAATATTTACTATAACCTAGAAGACGTGTCATCTGAACTAAGACAAATAACTTCTTCTGTTACTTATTCAGAAGAAGAGTTAAATAACCTATCTGGAAGACTTAGTTTAATAGAAGATGCTAAAAGAAAATATAATAAAACTATTGAAGAAATAATAGAATACTCGGAATTTTTAAAAAGTGAACTTTTACTTATAGAAAATTTTGCCGTAGAAAAAGAAAGACTTATAGCAATAAAAGAGCAACAATACAAAACGTTAGCAGAAAGTTCAGATAAAGTAAGTAACATGAGACAGAAATTAGCTTCTTCATTAGAAACTAGAGTTTCACGTGAATTAGAAGCCCTAAACTTCCCTAATTCTGAATTTAAAATTAACTTTCTCAAATCAAATATATCAGAAACAGGACAAGATATAGTTGAATTTCTTATTTCAACTAATCCGGGTGAACCTCTTAAACCTCTAGTTAAAATTGCTTCTGGTGGAGAAATTTCAAGGGTTATGCTCGCTTTAAAGGGAATATTAGGAGATAGTATAAATGTACCTACCATGATTTTTGACGAAATTGATACAGGTATAAGTGGTGTAACTGCTTCTATAGTAGGCCAAAAGTTAAAAGAATTATCAGGTAAACACCAGATAATTTGTATAACTCACCTACCTCAGATTGCGGCTTGCGGTAATACTAATTTTTCTATAGTAAAAGAAAACATCGAAAACAAATCACACACTTTTATCAGAAAGCTAGATAATAATGGCAAAGTGTCTGATATTGCAAGACTTCTCGGTGGATCAAATGTTAGCAATATTACCCTTGAATCCGCTAAAGAACTCATAAACAGCGCTAATTAATTATTTAAAATATAAAAGGCATTATTGGGAGGAATTATTTATGAAAAAAAATCTTGTTTTACAAATCTTTATCGCTTTTCTTATTGGTTTAGCAGTCGGAATCATTTTATGGCGATCAGATGTCGATGTTAGCACTTATGTAACTTGGGTGTCACCTTTTGGTAGCATATTCGTATCTATGCTTAAAATGATAGTAGTACCTGTTATACTGCTTTCACTAATAGCTGGTGCGGCGTCACTACCTACCAATGAATTTGGTAAAATTGGTCTACGAGTAATCGTGTGGTATTTAGTAACTTCGCTTCTTGCTGCAGTTATGGGATCAATACTAGCCCTAGGCTTTAACCCTGGTGGAACATCCACTAAAGATTCATGGCTAACACTTGCAGATACAAGTCAAGCTGTGGAAGTATCTGATGCTTCTAACAGTTCTATTGTAGATGTGTTTATCAACATGTTCCAAAACCCCTTTGAAGCTTTATCTAGCGGTAACTTCTTAGCTATCATAGTATTCTCTATAGGCTTTGGATTAGCAATAAAAATAGTCCATGATAGCACAAAAGATGATAGTCTAAAAAGTGGAATTACATCATTATTAACTATCTTAAACGCTGCTAAAGAAGGTATCTTCAAAATGGTAGATTGGATATTAGCATACTCTCCTATCGGAGTTTTTGCTTTAACATCATGTAACTTTGCTCTATATGGTTCAAGATTATTCGGACCTTATATAAAGCTTACAACAGGCGTAGTGCTTGGAATCCTTTGTATGATGTTTATAGTATATCCAGTTCTTATGTTTATAACTACTCATAAGAATCCTATTAAATTCTATGCTGCAGCAAAAGAAGCTATTTTGACAGCATTTGTTACAAGAAGTAGCGCAGCTACTTTACCTGTTTCACTAACTGTTGCTGAAGAACAATTACATATTAAAAACAGTTTATCATCATTTGCTTTACCTTTAGGAGCTACCATTAACATGGACGGTGTATGCGTTCATTTACCTATGTTTGCAGTCCTTGCTTCTAATATGTTTGGAATGGAATTAACCTTTTCTACTTTAGCGATACTAGTTATAACTACAGTATTAGCTTCCGTTGGCGCAGGTGGTGTACCGGGTGGTAGCTTAATGCTATTATTCATAATATTACAGAATATGGGTCTAGACGGTGCACAAATAGCAATAATTGTTGGACTAGCGCTAGGTATCAATCCTATTTTAGATATGTTTGAAACTATGAATAATGTTACTGGAGATTTAGTATGTACATACTCTGTAGCAGCAATGTCAGATATGATAGAAGATGAAGAAATAAAAGAAGCAAATTAATATAATTAAAGAAAGAATAATTGATTGGATTTAAAAAGCGCCTCTAAAGGCGCTTTTTAGTTTTTAGTTTTTAAGACTTTGTAGAGGTGCAGGTATTTTACCACCTCTATTAATCAATACAGCTGAAGATTCTTTTCTTAGTTTCATTACAGGCCCACGTCCTAATAATCCTCCAAAGTTTAAACTATCACCTTCCTTAAGGCCAATAGCAGGTATTAATCTGACCGCAGTAGTTTTACTGTTTACCATACCTATAGCTGCTTCATCTGCTATAATAGCTGATATGGTTTCGGCAGTTGTATCTCCCGGAATTATTATCATATCCAGTCCTACTGAACATACAGCAGTCATAGCTTCTAATTTTTCTATGCTTAATGTTCCAGCTTCAGCGGCTGCTATCATGCCCGCATCTTCACTTACTGGTATAAATGCACCTGAAAGACCTCCTACGCTAGATGATGCCATAACTCCGCCCTTTTTAACAGCATCGTTTAACATAGCAAGCGCTGCAGTAGTACCATGAGTACCACATTGCTCAAGTCCGATTTCTTCTAATATATAGGCTACTGAGTCCCCAATTGCTGGAGTAGGTGCGAGTGATAAGTCTATTATACCAAATTCTACACCAAGTATTTTTGAAGCTTCTGTACCAACAAGCTGACCCATTCTTGTGATTTTAAATGCAACTTTTTTAATGGTTTCAGCCACTTCATTAAGAGGTGCATCTTTAGGCATCTTAGCAAGGGCTGCTCTGACTACTCCAGGACCTGACACTCCAACATTTATGACGCAATCGGCTTCACTTATACCGTGAAATGCTCCTGCCATAAAAGGATTATCTTCAGGTGCATTACAAAATACTACTAGCTTAGCAGCTCCGATGCACTGATTGTCCTTTGTCATTTCGGCTGTTTCTTTAACTATTTGTCCCATTATTTTAACAGCGTCCATATTTATGCCAGCTTTTGTAGATCCGATATTTATAGATGAACATACTATATCTGTTTCAGATAAAGCTCTTGGAATAGATTCTATAAGTTCCCTATCTCCTGCGCTAAATCCTTTTTGAACTAAAGCAGAATATCCTCCTATGAAATTTATTCCTATCTTCTTAGCTGCTTTATCAAGTGCTTTTGCATATTTTACAGGATCTCCTCCTGATACACCAGCGAGTATTGCTATAGGAGTAACTGAAACTCTCTTGTTAATAATTGGAATACCGTATTTCTTTTGAATATAATCTCCGGTTTCCACTAGTTTTTCTGCTTTTTTAACAATCTTGTTATATACCTTTTCACAAGATTTATCTATATCAGAGTCTGCACAATCTATAAGGGAAATACCCATAGTTATTGTCCTTATATCTAAATCCTCATCATCTATCATAGATATAGTTTCCATGATATCATTCATATTTATCATAATTTCCTCCTGCTATATTCTGTGCATTAAATTAAAAATATCTTCATGCATTACATGCACAACCATTTCAGGTACAGCTTTACTAATACTAGTTTCTATTTCTTTAATTTCGGTGCTATCTTCAAGTACTTCTACTATCATAATCATACAGAAATAACCATCTAAAACTGACTGTGTAACATCTATTACGTTACAGTCTTTATTCGCACACTCTTTCGAAACAGCGGCAAGTATACCAGTCGTATCTTTTCCTATTACAGTAATTACAGCTTTCATATTATATCCCCCTTTTGAATACTAAGCACTATTCTAACAAAATTTACTCCTAATTTCTACATTTTTTATAATTTATTTTGTAAGAAATCATTATTGAAGCAATATTTATTATAGCTGCTATAATAAATAGGTAATACTGCACATTATTCCCTATTTTTATAACATCTGAAAAACTATTTAGATTAGTTCCAAGCATTACTATAAGAACACTCAGACCAATAAATACAAATCGCCCTTTTTCAACTCCCAATTTAAATATAAATGGCAAATTAATAGCTATAATAATTAGAGCAACTGATACAACTATTGCCATTAACGAAACATTAACTAGTTCTTTGTATTCGGATATGAACAAAGCTAATATAGAATGTACCACAATACTTAAAACTAATACAGCAAATACTAACATATATGCAAGTAAGTATTTGCTTAATATTTTATCTTTATTGCTATATGGCATCATACTTTCAAGCTCTTGCCACTTAGATCTTTCATCATATGCAATTGCTGTTATCGGTAGCATTGCTGCAAATACTATAGCAAAATTACCTAGAAACTGATCTGGTATAAGTACAAATATTGCTATCATAATAAAATACATTTTATGACTAGCAATAGTAAGCAAGTCTTTTGTAATTAAACCTTTCATTACATTCCCTCCTTTGCAATAAATAAGATGATATCTTCTAATGTGATATGTTCTTTGTTAATAGAATCAGATACTTGGTCCCTATGCACTAATACTTCATAACTGTATTTATTCTCTCGTTTACTAATTATTGATTCTTCAGGTATATCAGTAAGCTCTTCTTTATTAGCTTTTATTATTGCATAGTCTTCTAATAGCTTATCTTTTTCTTCCATAAAAACAAGCTTACCATTATGTGTAAATGCTATATAATCACATATTTTTTCTAGATCACTTACTATATGTGATGAAAGTAAAATTGTATGTTCATCTTCTCTTGTGAATTCATAAAATACGTTGAGCACTTCATCTCTTATCATTGGATCTAAACCACTTGTTGCTTCATCTAATATTAATAACTTTGCTTCGTGAGAAAGGGCAACTGAAATAACCAGTTTCATTTTCATACCTCTAGAATACTCTTTAAATTTTCTAGCTTCAGGAAGATTGAACTTATTTATTAAATCATAATATTTCTCTTGGTTCCAATTGTTGTATGTAGCTTTCATAATTAAATTTACATCTTTAGCATTTAGTATTTCCGGAAAATATGCTTCATCTAAAACTACACCTATTTCGTTTTTTAATTCAGTAAATAACTCATCCTTATTATCTATTCCTAAAACATTTACATTCCCGCCATCTCTTTCTATTGCATCCATAATAAGTTTTATCATAGTACTTTTACCAGCACCATTTTCACCAACCAAGCCAACTATACTGCCTGTTGGTATATCTAAGTTTATATTATCTAGTTTAAAACCTTCATATGTTTTATTTAATCCTCTAATCTCTATTGCATTCATTTTCTTCCTCCCTAGCAATTACTGTGAACATTTCAGTTAATTCATTAAAACTTATTTCACATGATTTGGAAAGTTTTAATATCTTAGTCATGTGTTCTTCTATCTCTTTTAAATACATTTCTTTTATAACTTCTTTATCACGCTTTGCAACATAACTCCCTTTTCCAGGTATTGTGTATATGTAACCTCTATTTTCTAGTTCTGTATAAGCTCTTTTAGTAGTTATTACGCTTATTTTAAGATCTTTAGCAAGCGTACGAATAGAAGGAAGCATATAATCATCCTTTAGTATGTTAGATATTATCTGATCTTTCATTTGTTCATATATCTGTTCATATATATGAACACCTTTTGAATTACTAATTATTATTTCCATATCATCACCTTCATATACACTAAGCTTAATTATGTCAATAGTAAGTATTTAAAAACGTAACCTATGAGGTGCGCTTGTGGTAAGGTTCTTCGCGTTGCTTTGTAATTCCGAACCCACTTCTCAATGTCCCAATAGCCTTAATGCCATGCAATTTGCAAAGATATTTATAATCACCTTTTCCCTCTAAATATTCTTTGACCTATCTTCATTTTAATTCAAACTATATTTTGCAATATAAAAACTGACCTCCTCCTGTTAGATTTTAGGTCTAACTATTTTAGGGGTCAGTTCATGATCTACGTTTTTTAATTTATTCTTCTTTATCCCTGTCTCTTTTTAATCGTTCTATTTCTGCTTTTTTACGTTCATCCTCAGTTTCTTTATATATATTTCTTACAAACTTTTGCTGAGGGTGTTTACCAGAATATAACCATTTAAATACTGTACCAGGTTCTTTTTTTTCTGTTTTGTAGTTTTCGAATTCGTCATTTTCTTTATTTGATAATGCACCTATTATTGAATATATAGTAAGCAACGATATTATTAAAATTATTACTACTATTATTGTCATTACAATTCCTCCTAGGTTTGACCTAATTTAATTATAATCCTAAATTAATCTCTATCGCATTCATTTTCTTCCTCTAATATCTCCTACAAATTATACTACTTTCATTATATTATAAGGCGGTTAATTACATACTAAATCGCTTTTTTTCTACGTAAAATAGGAGATTTAGACAAACTTTGAAACTGACAATTTAACAAATCAAAATCATTAGAATACAACAATATCTTATTATACTAAGAATCCGAGAATATAGTATCAAACAAAAGCCTAATTATAGAGGAGCTTCACAATTGATTTAACAGTTATGAAACTCCTCTTCTTCTCTTTGCTTAACTTTTACTTATATAGATTAGATTAAATTTCTTGTCTTTTTCTTTCATATAGTATCAATGATATTAGCATAAAAGAAAATCCAACTAATAATATAAACCAGAAATTTAGGTTAGTACTGTCACCAGTTTTTGGAGAAATACCATCCATCGCCGTTTGAGCCTCTGCATTATTTATGATTGTTATTTCATCATCTGATGGGTTTATTGCTACTTCTGTTTCTACTTCTGTTTCTACTTCTGTTTCTACTTCTGTTATATAAGCTAAAACTTCAACTATATTAGATTCTATCCAATTTCCCTCAGGAATTGTATAGTAACCATCTTTTATGATGAGTTGTGCTTCATCTTCTACATAAAATACTGGTTTACCATTTGCATTTGTAAATTTACCTCCCGAAAGAATCGTAGTGCTAGTTTTACTTAGGGTAAATAGATTAGTATCACTATTAACATCTTGAGTGTTACCAGTAAAAAATTCGAGGCTGTGAAATAAAGTCTGTAAATAGGTTTTAATGACCTTCTATAATTACAGTTTGATTGAGAAATTGAATGGTATCAATTCTCGACTTGTACTAACAGTATAATATTTAAAGAAAAGCATGTCAATGTCAGCCGCCAA
>JAENWG010000009.1 GCA_016650175.1 Peptostreptococcaceae bacterium
ATGAAATCTTTAAAAGGAACAAAAACAGCAGAAAATTTAATGAAATCGTTTGCCGGAGAGTCTCAGGCAAGGATGAGGTATACATATTATTCGTCAAAGGCAAAGAAAGATGGATATGTGCAAATTTCTAATATCTTTATGGAAACAGCAGAAAATGAAAAGGAACATGCAAAAAGATTTTTTAAATTTTTAAGTGAAAGTTTAGAAGGCGAAACTGTACAAATAAGTGCTGAATTTCCTGTAGCATTAGGAGATACAAAGTCAAATTTATTTGCAGCAGCTGAAGGAGAGCAAGAAGAGTGGACAGATCTTTATCCAAGCTTTGCAGACACAGCTGAGGAAGAAGGATTTGGCGATATTGCATATGTATGGAGAGAGATAGCTGAAGTAGAAGAACGTCATGAACTTAGATACAGAAAATTATTGGCAAATATTGAAAACGATTCAGTATTTGAAAAAGATGAAGACGTAGAATGGAAATGTAATAACTGTGGTTATATACATAAAGGCAAAATAGCTCCAGAGAGATGCCCAGCGTGTAATCATCCACAAGATCATTTCGAAGTATTTCATGAGACTTATTAAGGTAAATAAATCGATGTGAAATAGTATCTAAACCTAAAGCAAACCCCTAATGCGAAAGCGTCTTTAGGGGTTTTACTGGTTCACCCAGCATGGGTATAATATTAAGGGTGAAAGTTCCATGTGCAGAAGTGGTTGAAATATAAAGTACATAGTCAAAGGCAAGGGTGTCTATCGTGAGGTAGAAGCTGAAAAAAGAATTAGATACATCTCTGGCCTGACAAACAGAAATTAGATATAAGGCGAGGTCAGTGGATAAAATTGCTTAACAAATTAAAGTCCAACAATACTAATAACGGGCAAACCACTAGAAGTAGTAGAATTTGAATAAGAAAAACCTTTGAATTTCGAAATCCAGAGGGTTATATTTGTCTTATTACATTTATTCGTTGGAAAAAATGTAATAAAACACATAATTACGTTGCTAAAAATGTAATTATGCTATATACATGGAATGCATAACAAATAATCTTTAGTTGAAGAGGTAAGAAAATGACTGAATTTGAAAAAACTAAATCAGATAATATTAATATAAGCGAAGCTGCTCTTTTTTTAGAGCGGAATCATTTTATTTATTATGATATTGACTTTGACAAAGAGGTTAAAAGCTTTATACATGAGATGGAGGTAGGGCTAAAAGGCGATGGAATGCTTCCTATGATACCTACTTATATCAATGGTGATTTAACTACTGTTGCAAATAAAAAAGTTATTACAGCTGATATTGGTGGTACTAATTTACGTATTGCGATAGTAGAAATAAAAGACAATGACACTGTAGTTTCAAATATTTATAAATCAAGATTACCTGGAATAGACAAAGAAATTAATTTTGATACATTTATTGATGTTTTGGCAACTAGCATAATACCATATCTTAAGTATTCAAATATGATTGCTTTTTCATTTGCCCATCAAGTTAAACATAACTCAAAACTTGATGGTTATGTTATTGACTTATCAAAGGAACTAAGAATCGAAGGAATAAAAGGAAAACCTTTGGCGTATAGTTTAAAGAGCTGTTTGGCTGAACATGGATACAAAGATGTTGAAGTAGTTTTAATAAACGATACAGTAGGTGTTGCTGGTTCTATGATGCACATATCTGATGAATTCTCTAGCTTTTTAGGAGTAGTAATGGGGACTGGTGTAAACAGTGCTTATTTAGAAGATTGCAAAAACATTGAAAAGATTAGCGATTCAAAGAATGATACGATGTTTATTAATACTGAATCAGCAAATTTCATCCCAAGTTTTTTGAGTGATTTTGATAAAGAATATATTACATTTACAAAAAGGCCAAATGCTGCAATTATGGAAAAAATGGTAGCAGGAAGATATCTTGGAGAGCTATTTTACTTTATTGTTAAAAAAGCTTGTGAAGCTGGTTTGTTTTCAGAAGAATTCAAAAATGGCATCAAAGAATACGATAGTATTGATACAAAGCAGATGAGCACATTTTATGCAGATGTAAATGCAGAGAATATATATAGTGAGTTATGTAAGAATGAAAAAGATAAAGAAGTTTTATCTTTTATTTGTGAAAAGCTAATTCATAGAGCTGCGAATCTAATAGCTATAATGATAATATCAATTGCTAAAAAAGCAGTGAAAAAAGATGATAAGCCAGTATGCTGTATAATTGAAGGCACAACTTACTATGGTTTAAAAGGATTTGACGAGATGGTCAAGTCTGCTGTAAATAAAAATTCTAAGGAACTAGAGATAAAAATATATAGCGTTGAAGATGCGGCGCTAAAAGGTATAGGAAACATTGGAATCAGTCTATTAAAATAAATATATTTAAATCATCGCACAAATAATAATTTTGGATTAATATTGATAACGTTACTAAATTTTATTATTGGGAGGTTATACGATAATGGATTATAATATCCGTAAGATGGAAAAATCCGAATAGGTATTATTAGAAGATTTTCTATATGAAGCGATTTTTGTACCAAAAGGGTATACAAAAGAAATCCCAAGGTCGATAATATATAATGCTAATTTGTGGATTGGAATAGATAAGTTTGGGGAGTATGATGATGATTATTGTCTTGTTGCCGAAATAGAAAATAAAGTTATAGGAGCGGTCTGGGTACGAATAGTTAATCAGTACGGACACATTGATAATGATACACCTTCTTTTTCGATTTCACTTTATCCTGAATATAGAAATAACGGAATAGGAACTGCTTTGATGCTAGCTATGCTTAAATATCTAACAGATAAAGGATAACAAAGAGCATCACTGTCAGTACAAAAAGATAACTTTGCGTTAAAAATGTACAAAAAAGCTGGATTTAAAATAGTGGATGAAACAGAAGAAGAATTTGTTATGGTTAATGTACTAAAAGATAACTAAATATGAAGTAAAATTAGTCCTTAGAATCTATTTTCTAAGGACTGATTTTTTAAATTTCGAATATTAAGTGTTAAATAGGGCCACTTGGCTCAGATTTTATACCTCTTACCTTAAATGGATTTACAAATTAACATTGGTAATGATATAATCCATTTAAGCTCCAAGGAGAGAAAGAATGAAGATAAAGATCGAAATTGATGAAAAATTAAATGAAGAAGAAGTGGTCATCAAATGTAAAGAGATGGATGATGATATAGTTGCTTTGCAACAAAGTATTGCATCTACTGTGCTCCGTAAGGAAAAGTTTACGGTATACAAAAAAGACCGGGAATACTATATTAAAATAGAGGATATCTTATTCTTTGAAACAGAGGGAAGTCGAATAAAAGTACATACTAAAAATGATATGTATGAAACGGATTTAAAGCTTTATGAGCTTGAAGAACTATTACCAGGGCATTTTATGAGAGTATCTAAATCAGGGATAGTTAATATGAATCATATTTATTCCGTAAGTAAAAATTTAACATCATCAAGCGTACTGGAATTTTATGAAACTAATAAGCAAATATATGTATCAAGACATTACTATAGACCGCTAAAGAATAAGTTAGAAGAAATGAGGGGAAAATAATGAAATCAAACAAAATATTTTGGGCATCCTTTTTTATAATCGCTGCCGTATTACTATTACTAAGTCAAGTAGGTTATTTAGGAGGAGTTGGATTTCCTAGTATAATACTCACAATACTTATAGTAGCTATTGCAATAAAGAGTTTAGCAACACGAAACGTATCAGTGCTAATGTTTTCAATAGCATTTTTATGTATCATATATTCTGAGACGTTAGGCTTAGAGAGTATAACTCCTGGACCAGTATTAGGAGCAGCATTACTACTTAGTATTGGCTTGTCAATGCTAATAAAACCAAGACATAAAAAAAGTCATAGATATGATAACTTTACTGAAAGCGTAGAAAAAGAAAGTGGTAGTAATATATATTGCGATACACAGTTTTCTTCTACAATAAAGTATGTAGATTCTGATGATTTTCAGCATGCTAATATTAACTGTAAATTCGGAGGAGTAAAAATCTACTTTGATAGAGCTCAAGTTAAAAGTGGAGAAGCAGAAATAACTGTTGATTTATCATTTGGTGGTGTGGAGATGTATGTACCAAAAGAATGGATTATTGAAAACAACTTAAATGCTTTTGCAGGAGGCGTGGAAGAAAAGAATAGACACATTCCTTCAGGTGATGTTAAGGTTAACTTAAACGGTAACATTAACTTCGCAGGAATAACGATAATATATGTTTAAGTATGAAGATAATTTATAAAATATGATTTTAGTTTTAATGGGAGATTCTCAATTTACAAATGGGAATCTCCTTTTATATTTGATCTATGATAAATTGCATTTCACCTATGGAAAGTCGCTTACAAAACGGGATTCTGATTTGCAAAAGGTTATTCTTAGCATACAAACGGGAATCTAGTTTTACAATTGACCCTAATTGACCTTTACGATTGACTACGCAATTTACATTTGTCTAAATTGATATTAGAAAATCAGATTATTGCAAAAATGTGGTTTTTGTTACAATAAACATTTTAACAAAAATATATATTGACAAAGCAAGCAGGCTAGATGTAAAATCAAAATAACATATATTAAATGTGCAATAAATTTAAAAAAATGTAATAAAATGTAATAAAATAAAAGGAGGTCGTAAAATGCTATCTGATTATACAAAAGCTTTGAAGGAAATAATTATCTAGTGGGACTGAACTCGGTTCAGTGAAAAGGAGGGAAACTTAATGACTAAAAAACGTAATATTGTATATCCATATATTCCAAATTCAGTACCTGAGATTAAAAGAGAAATGTTAGATGAATTAGGAATGGATAGTGTTGAAGACATTTATAAGGAAATACCTGATCGCCTAAGGTTTAAAGGAAAAATGAATCTTCCTGCGCCTATTCTTTCAGAGGCCAGACTTCAAAGGCATGTAGAAAAAGTTCTATCTAAAAACAATAATTGTAAAGGATATATTAGTTTTTTAGGTGGTGGAACTTGGAATCATTATGTTCCTGCTGTTTGCGATACTATTGGCGGTAGAGATGAAATTCTTACTTCGTATGTGGGGGAAGCATTTTCCGACCACGGGAAATTTCAAATACTATTTGAAAGTTCAAGCATGCTTGGAGATTTAACTGGATTTGATGCTTGTAATACACCTACTTATGATTGGGCAAATGCCATAGCTATTGTATCTAGAATGGCATCAAGAACCACTGGCAGAAAAGAGATACTAGTTTCGGAAGTAACTGGTCCAGAAAGGAAACTAGTAAATCAAAACTATTGTAAACCCGATATAAATGTTGTTGAGATAAAGTTTGACTATGAAAACATGTGTTTAGATTTAGATGATTTACGAAGCAAAATTTCTGATAAGACTGCATGTGTGTATTTCGAAAATCCATCTTATTTAGGTTTCATAGAAACACAAGCTGAAGAAATTGTGAAAATTGCGCATGAAAAAGGAGCATTGGTAGCTGTTGGTGTTGATCCAACTTCGTTAGGCGTATTAGAGGCTCCAGGTGATTATGGTGCTGATTATGCACTTGGAGAACTTCAACCTTTAGGGATTCATATGTCGTATGGAGGCGGTCTAGGTGGATTTATAGCATGTAGAGATGAAGCAAAATTTGTAGCTGAGTATCCTTCATTACTATTTGGTGTATTACCAACTACAAGGAAAGGAGAGTATGGTTTTGGTCAAGTTGCTTTCGAAAGAACTTCTTATGGATCTAGGGAAAAAGGGAAGGACTTTATAGGAACTTGTTCAGCTCTACATGGTATGGTAGCTGCAGTTTATTTAGCATTAATGGGTCCACAGGGTATGATAGATCTTGGAAGCGGTATAATGCAAAGAGTTGATTATGCTAAAAAAGAATTAGCTAAGATTAGCGGTATTAAGATATATGAAGGATTTAACTTTAAAGAGTTTGTAGTTAACTTCGATGATTATGGGCTTTTGGTTAATGAAATTAACAATAAATTACTTCAAAGATCTATTTTTGGAGGTATCGATCTTAGTGAAGATTTCTCTGTCTTAGGTAATAGTGCATTATATGCTATTACAGAAATGTTAACAAAAGAAGATATAGACGAATTAGTAAATGCGCTTAAGGAGATACAATGATACACTATTTATTAAATATAATACTGAAAGGAGCAATATAGATGAGTAAAGCATATATAAGAAAAAATTTCCATGAAGCTCGTTGGGATGAACCTATGATTTATGAACTTTCTACTCGTAAAACGAGAGGAATTTTAGTTCCAGAAGTAGAGGACGAAATAATTGCAGAGGTTGGAGATGTAGCCTCTTATTTACCAGAAAACGTAAAGAGAAAAACTCCGCTTTTATTACCTGAGGTTGATCAGAAACATGTATTAGCACATTATATCCATTTAACACAAGAAACAATGGGTGCAAATGTAAGCAATGATCTTAGTGAGGGAACCTGTACTATGAAATACAATCCAAGATTGAATGAAGCCTTATCCCTTAATAATAATTTTGCTGAGTTGCATCCTTCTCAAGATATTGAAACTGTACAAGGTATACTTGAGATATTTTATAAATTTGAAGATATAATGAAAGAAATTTCTGGGATGGATAAGTTTTCTTTTCAACCAGGTGGAGGTAACCAAGCAGTATATTGCGCTGCTTCAGTAATGAGAGCATATCATGAATCAAGAAATGATACAAAGCGAGATACAATTATTACAACAATTTTCTCACACCCTTGCGATGCAGCTGCACCAGCAACAGCAGGATATAAGGTAATTACATTATATCCGGATGAAAAAGGAGTTCCAGATTATGAAGCTCTTAAGGTAGCAGTTGAAAACATTGGTGATCATTTAGCAGGTATTTTTATGACTAATCCAGAAGATATCGGTATTTATAATTCTAATGTAGATAGATTTTCAGAATTAGTTCATTCAGTTGGAGGCTTATGCTATTATGATCAAGCTAATGCTAATGCATTCTTAGGAGTTGTTAGGGCAAGGGAAGCAGGCTTTGACATGTGTCATTTTAATGTACACAAAACATTTGGAACTCCTCATGGAGGAGAGGGACCAGCATGTGGTGCTTTTGGTTGCCGCGAGTTTTTAAATAAATTCTTACCTAAGCCTACAGTAGAATTCGATGGTAAAAAATACTATTTAGATTTTGATAGACCTGAGAGCATAGGAAAAGTTAGGGCTTATTTCGGATCTTCTGGTGTAATTTTAAGAGCCTATAGTTGGACAATGATGCATGGCGCAGAGGGATTAAAAGAAGTTGCAGCTGTATCAGTTATTAACAATAACTACCTTGAAAAATTGCTATTATCTATAAAAGGTTGTGGCGAGGCGTACCTAGGTAATGGAATTACTAGACAAGAACAGTGTAGATATTCTTGGGAAGAGCTTTTCCAAGATACAGGTGTAGGAACAGATGATATAAATAAGAGAATTAATGATTATGGCATCCCATGGTATTGGGCTTCTCATCATCCTTGGGTTATTCCACAACCAATGACTCTAGAACCGTGTGAAACCTATAGCAAGTGTGATTTAGAGGAATATTTTGAGACACTTAAAATAGTAGCTGAAGAAGCATATACCAATCCTGAAATAGTCTTAAGTGCACCACATAGAAGCGCATCTCATGATATAGCTAATCCAGAAGACCTTAATGATCCAGCAAAATGGGCTTTAACTTGGAGAGCTTTCTTAAAAAAACATGGGGATCAATATGTAAAAGTTAAATAATTAATAAGTTAATCCCTTAACCTATAGTTGGATTGTTAAAGTGATTATAGGTTAAGGGTAATAGACTAGAATATACTGAAGGGATGTGTAATTTTGGTTAAGAAGATTGGAATTATTGTAAATCCCGTAGCTGGTATGGGAGGTAGAGTTGGTTTAAAAGGATCTGATGGTGAAGATATACTAGAAAAAGCAATACAATTAGGAGCAATACCAGAATGTCCAAATAAGGCTGTAGTTGGTTTATGTCAGATAAAGGAGTATAAAGGAGAAATTTTAGAGATTTATACTTACCCTAATGAAATGGGTGAAGATGAGGTTAGAGCTGCTGGACTAAACCCCATTGTTATTGGAAAGATTGAGTCAGGAAATACAAAATCAGCAGACACTACAAAAGCAGCTAATGATATGTATGATATCGGAGTAGATTTAATTCTATTTGCTGGCGGCGATGGTACAGCACGAAATATATTGGATGTAGTTGGAGAAAAAATACCTGTTTTAGGTATTCCTGGAGGATGTAAAATTCATTCAGCTGTATATGCAATAAATCCGAAGTCTGCGGGAAAGGTAGTGGTGAAATATCTAGAGGGGAAGGTAAAAAATCTAAAGGAATCTGAAGTAATGGATATAGACGAAGATGCTTTTAGGGATGGAATTCTCAAAGCTAGATTATATGGTTACATGAAAGTACCAAATGAAAATAAACTTGTACAGAATATGAAAAGTGGAAGTGCTCCTGGAGAAGATGCTGCTTTAGATTTTGTATCTAGGTATATAGCATTTAGTTTAGAAAAGGATGTTCTATATATTATGGGTTCGGGATCAACTGTCAGAGGAGTTATGGACAAATTAGGAATTAAGAATACGCTGTTAGGTGTAGATTTAATCTATAATAATCAATTAATAGCCAATGATGTAAATGAATATACAATTCTGACATATTTAGGAAAATACAACAAAGCTAAGATTATTATTACAGTAATAGGGGGACAAGGTTACTTATTTGGTAGAGGAAATCAACAATTAAGTCCGAAAGTTATTAGAAAAGTTGGGATCGAGAATATCATAATTATATCAACAAAAAATAAAATGAATTCCCTATTTGGCAAACCTTTGCTGGTTGATACAGGCGATGAAGAACTTAATGATGAGCTCAATGGTTATGCTGAAGTTATTGTTGGTTTTGGTGAATCGGTTATGTTTAAAGTGGTTTCATAACATAAAAAATAATTTATTAATTAGAAAAAATCGTGTATTTTAAATTTATTGATGCTTATTAGGAGGTAGTAAAATGTCAGAAAACAAAGTTTCTCATTTGGATAATTCAAACAAACTTAAGAAAAGTTTAAGACTGTTATATGTCTATGCTTTGGCGACAGGTGCGATTCTTACATTTGTTGGATATTGGGATGGAATTTTTATAACAGGAGCTGGACCGGCTACATTTTTATCATTTGCATTAATGACTTTGTTAGTGCTTCCCGTAGGTTTTGTTTATTGTGAATTAACCGCGATGTTACCAAGTACAGGTGCAGAGTTAGTATATAATACAATTGGTTTAAACAAATATTTGGGATTTGCATCATCTTGGGCAATAATGGCTGCTTGGATTGCAGTTCCGCCTGCTGCGGTTATGGGAATTCTTGAATGGATAAACTATGCATTCAAATTAGAAATGACTTTCGAGAATACTGTTATAGTAGCTGCTGTAGTACTAGTCTTGTATACGTTGCTAAGTCTTAGTGACATTAACTTATCAGGACAAATTCAAACTTTCATGCTGTTTGCAGCCTTAATTGGTGTAACTTTAACTGGTATAATCTTCCTGTTCTCAGGGCATTGGAGCATATCAAACTTCACTCCGTTTTTTACATCAGCACATAATGGTGGTGGATCTGAGGGTACTGGTGGAGTTCTTGGATGGATTATTGGAACTGCATTAATTGTAACACCTTTCTTTGGGTTTGAAACGGTGCCGCAGTTAGTTGAAGAAGGGAATTTCCCAATTAAAGATACCAGTAAAGCGATTCTAGGTTCCATTTTAACTTGTGGCGCTTTATATACATTTTTCTTCTTTGCTCTAGCTGGTATGGGCGATTGGACAAGTTTAACTGAAGGGGGGACTAATCCTCCGTTTGTAGCAATAAAAGTTATTGAAAATGTTTTTGGATGGCCTCGATATGCGTTATTCTTTGGAGTAACAGCTGTGCTGTTTACTATTGGTACGTGCATACTTGGATTTTGGATTTCAACAGTAAGGCTTATGTATGCAATGGGTAGGCAAGGTTTCTTACCTAAAATTTTCTCAAAAGTTAACAAACATAATCAACCCATATTGCCTAATATATTTGTTCTAGTATTATCATTATCTGCAATATTAGTAATGAATGCAGGAACTTACTTAGAAGATTTCTTTACAATTATGGCTTTATCAGTTGCAATTGGTTATACAATAACTATGTACTCATCTATTCAACTTGCTAAAAATCATCAAGAATGGACACGTCCATATAAATTAAGAGGTGGGCAAGCTTTTCGATGGTTTGCATTTTTTATAGCATTAGCTATTGCAGTTTTATGTGCTTTGGGTTTACCAGGAGGTGCTTGGATTAGTTGGGGCTATTATATGGTTATAGGTGCTATAATTGTTATATTCATGAGATTGTTTGTATGGAAAGAGCACCCAATATGGATGAATACTCCAGATGGTGAAAAAGAATATTAAAAAATATTATGTAAACAATTTGTGGAGGTAACATTAATGGCAAGATTAAAAAGTAAAGTAGCTATTGTAACTGGAGGCGCTGCGGGTATCGGAGAAGCGACATCTAAATTGTTTGCAAAAGAAGGAGCAAAGGTTGTAGTTGCTGATGTAAATGAATCAAATGGTAAGAGAGTTGTTTCTGAAATTATAGAAAATAACGGAGAAGCTATTTTTGTTAAACTAGATGTTACGAAAAAAAATGAATGGGAAGAAGCAATTAGTGAGTCAATCAAAAAATTTGGCAAGTTAAATATTCTAGTTAACAATGCTGGTATATCATTTGCAAAGGACATAGAAGAAACTACATTAGAGGATTGGAATAAAATAATGAATGTAAATGCAACAGGAGTATTCCTAGGGACAAAATATGCAATTAAAGCGATGAAAGACAATGGCGAAAGATGCTCAATAATTAATAGATCATCTATAGATGGTCAAATAGCAGAAGCGGGATTGTTTGGATACTGTGCTTCTAAAGGGGCGGTTACAATTCTTACTAAATCGGCTGCGCTGTCTTGTGGTGAAAAAGGATATAAAATTCGAGTAAATTCGGTACATCCCGGTTATGTTCATACTAAATTGACTGAAGCGGAGGCTAGAGGATATGGTCTTGAACCGAAAGAATATTTTGAGAAGGTTGGTAAATTACATCCAATAGGCTGTATTGGTGAACCTATTGATATTGCTTATCTTGATCTTTTTCTTGCTTCTGATGAATCTAAATGGGTAACTGGTTCAGAATTTGTAGCGGATGGAGGATGGACAGCACAGTAACTGTAAATATTATATACATTAGGATATATACAAGTTAAAATGTGGAAATCGTTATGATTAAAAGACGATTTATTCTCTAGTTGAATAAGAAAAACTCATGTTATCCGTTGTGGTCGGTTCGCAACCTATGTGTTTAGATTTATACCAATGTTTTAGAAAATAGCACCTTTAAATTTGACAAGAAGGTGCTATTTCTATACTAAATTAGACTGCTAAGTTAAAAGCATATAATAATCATCGAATCAATATAATATAAATATAAAGTAAATTTGGATTTAATTTCTCCAAGATTATACTTATTGGTGAAACAGCAAATAAAAGAGCAAATATAATAAAAGAAAGAAAAATATTAGATATGTTTAAATGTTAATGTGTTTGACAATATTTTAGAGTGAGGTGTTTTTGATTATGGGTAAAGTTAATGGCAAGATAGCAATGGTAACAGGTGCTGCCATGGGGAATGGATTGGGTATAGTTGAAATTCTTATAAAAGAAGGTGCTACAGTAGCGATGGTTGATATTTCTGACGAAGTTTTTGAATCTTCAAAAAAATTAGAAAACCAGGGTTATAATGTTATGCCTATCATTGCTGATGTATCTGATTTTACAAGTGTTAAAAAAGGGGTTGATGAAATTATAAAAGAGTATGGTAGAATAGATATTCTTATAAATAATGCAGGAATTATTAAAGTGATGTCCTTTATGGAAATGACTGATGAAATTAGAAATTTGCATTGGAATGTAAATATTAATGGTGTATGGAATTGTTCTAAAGCTGTGGTGCCGTATATGATCAAGCAAAAATATGGACGAATAGTCAATATGTCATCAGTAACAGGAACAAGAGTAGTTGACATTGGTGAAACAGCATATGCTACATCAAAAGCTGCTATATTTGGTTTTACTAAGGCTCTTTCGATTGAAATGGCTCCATATGGTATTTGCGTTAATGCTTTAAGTCCAGGTTATGTTGATACTCCAATGGCAACACAAATAGCGAAAACATCAAATCCTAAAGATCCTAATGCAGCGAAAAAAGGAATTGAGGCAGCAATACCTTTGAGACGTATGGCGAATATACAAGAAATAGGCTATGCTGCAACTTTTTTAGCATCCGATGAGGCTAGTTATATAACTGGAACTGAATTAGTAATAGATGGTGGGAGCACATTGCCCGAAACTTTTGGTTCAGTTGGTATTGGATAATTAAATATAATTTTACTAAAGTCATAGATGAAGTTTTCCAAGCTCTAATTCTTATATTCGGATTTGAACAGATGAAGGGTATCTATGTATTGGATTGTAATTTCAAGTGATTGTTGCAATACCCATAATTATAAAAACATTGAAAATAAGGAGATTGCCAATGTTTATAAATAAATAGGTTCTTTGTCAAATGGTGTTGGTGAAGAAAAAAGTGCTAGTTTCTTATGCCAGGTATCAGATTATGATGCCTGGTATTTTGATATTGGTTTAATTAGATTACTGGATATTAATATTCTGTTTCTAAAGTTGAAAAAGCTTTTGTATCCAAAATGCAACCCGTTTAATAACTTTTATGTAATCGTTTAAACCTTCAATTGTGCCGTTAGAATATTCGTAGTTGAGAGCGTTTTCTACATATTTCCCATATTTTAGTAGACTTGAAATTGCTGTGTTCATGTAATCACTAATTGTTTTGCCTAAGAGCGCATTTAAAACCTTCTTTAAATTGACTGTGCTTTTAGTTTTTATGTCATAAAGCAGTATCTGTAGCGCATCATATGTAGTCTCTAGCATAGGATCAACAGCGATACTTGTTTCTAAAAGAGTTTACTCTGATGTCCAGTAGCTAAAGTGAGTATAATATTTAAAATCAGTTATATTCTATTTCGTTTTATTTTTTAGAAATAAACGTCAATAACGCTTTAGCCGTTTGTATTCCGTTGACTGTTTCGGAAAACTTGCCATTGCTTTAACTTTGGTTTTGTTAAAAGCTCTAGTTAAAAGTTGAACTATATGAAATCTGTCTATCATTATTCCGGCATTAGGAAACATATCTTTATTGATAGACATATACGGAGCATACAGGTCTATGTAAATGTTTTCAACGTGTTCTCTAACAGTTGTGTTATACCTTGAAAAGTAATGCTTTAAGAAACGTAACTGCCTACTTTCTTCTATATCAATAATTTTATGGGTTTCATAATCGGCAAATAGGAGAAAAATCTTTGAATATTTCTTCTAAATATATTGTTTATTGAAATATCGTTTGTATATGATGTTCTTAAGAATTATCTAGCTACCAGCAAAATGCTTCTACGGAATACTGGCTACATTAATATTGTTACTACTACGTTGGCCTTCATAACTGAAAGGGCAGTGTGCAGTTTTTCGTGGATTTAAAAAACCGCCCAAGGGCGGTTTTTGTCATTTACTGTTTAAAGTCTCCTCCTTTGAGGATTTTCTTTTCGAATTTCTGTTTCTGTGCTTCAGGTACACCTTCAAGGCTCTGTTTTTGTATTGCTCTAATTTTTAGAGGTAATGAGAAAAGATTTATGAAGCCTTCTGCATCATGTTGGTTATATACTTCATCTGCACTGAAGGTTGCAAACTCTTCGTTGTATAGAGAATATATGGATTGACTAGCAACTGGATAAGCTGTTCCTTTGTAGAGTTTCATTTTAACTTTACCTGTTACTTGTTCCTGTGTTGAATCAACGAATGCTGAAATTGCTTCACGAACTGGTGTAAACCATAAGCCGTCATAGCATAGTTCAGAAAACTTTTGTGCAACGATGGTTTTATATGATATTGTATCACGATCTAATATTAGCTTTTCTAGTGATTTATGAGCTTGGAATAAGATTGTTCCTCCTGGAGTTTCATAAACACCCCTAGATTTCATACCTACTAATCTATTTTCAATTATATCGATGGTACCAACACCATTTTTACCACCTATATCATTAAGCTGAGTTAGAATATCTATAGGACCTAGCTCTATATCATCTAAAGCCACGGGGATTCCTTTATCAAATGTAATAGTAACGTAAGAAGGTATATTAGGTGCAGCTTCTGGTGTACAAGAAAGCACGTGTATATTTTCGTTATGTTCGTTCCAAGGATTTTCAAGATTTCCGCCTTCATGACTTATATGCCATATGTTTTCATCTCTAGAATATATTTTTTCCGTGGTTTGAGCGATAGGAATATCATATTTATCAGCGTAATCGATAAGATCTTCTCTAGATTGAAAATCCCAAGTTCTCCATGGAGCAATGATTTGCATTGCAGGATTCAAAGCTTTTATTGTAGTTTCAAATCTGACTTGGTCGTTTCCTTTTCCTGTGCATCCATGAGCAATTATAAAAGAACCTTCGTTTATGGCTGCTTCTACAAGTTTTTTCGCCATCAGAGGTCTTGCCATAGCTGTTCCTAAAAGATAATCGTTTTCATATATAGCACTTGCTTTAAGTGTCGGGTATATAAAATCTGTAATAAATTCTTCTCTCATGTCAATAGTATATGCTTTAGAAGCACCTGTTGAGAGAGCTTTTTTTTCTATTGCATCAAAATCTTCTCCTTGTCCAGCATCACAGCATACTGCAATAACTTCGCAATCATAATTTTGAGTCAACCACTTTAAAATAACGGATGTATCTAAGCCTCCCGAGTAGGCTAGGATTATTTTTTCTTTAGACATATAGCGCCTCCTGTTAAAAGTAATAAATATAAATGAATATGCATAAACTTGCAATAGACGTAATATAGCATAAACAATATAAGAAATCAAGCTAATTTATGAAAAAATATAAATAAAGTTAAATAAATTGTAAAATATAACAAATAAGCAAAGTATTTTGTAAATGCTATTGCAAGTTTATACATAACATAGTATAATCTTGCGTGATGTATATTACGAAAGGGGATTATTAGATGAAGGGAATCGTTTATCTTGAGGATGGAACTGTATATAAAGGTAAAGGCTTTGGCCATAAAGGAACAAAGGTAGGAGAACTCGTATTTAATACAGCAATGACGGGCTATCAAAAAACAATGACAGATCCATCATATATGGGTCAAGTGATTGCCATGACATATCCTTTAATAGGAAATTATGGTATCAATGACATAGACAATGAATCAGAAGGGATACATGCATTTGGTTTAGTAGTAAAGGATGTATGTTTTAAGCCTTCTAACTGGCGTTGCATAATGAATATCGACGAATGGCTTAAAAATGAAAAGATACCCGGTGTTTATGATGTAGATACAAGAGAAATAACAAGGAAAATAAGGAGTAAAGGAACTCAAAAGTGTGTTATAACAACTGAGAATTTAAATGTAGAACAACTTAAACTGATTTGCGATGAAGCTGAACTTGATAATAAACAGATGAAGATTGCAGGCGTAAAAACTGTGAAAGAGTTAAAATCTGAAAATGGTAAGTTTAAAGTAGCGGTTATGGATCTTGGTGTTAAGAAAAGCATACTTACTGAACTTAACAAAAGAGGTTGTGATTTGACTATATTTCCTTATGGAACAGATGCAAATACAATATTAGATATGCATCCCGATGGGGTGTTTATTACTAATGGCCCAGGAGATCCTGAAGCTGCAGTAGAAGCTATTGAAACTACAAAAAAACTAATATTAGAAAGTAGTTATGGGTCTGACATGATGCCAATATTTGGTATATGCATGGGACACCAGCTTATTGGGCTGGCAGTGGGAGGAAAAACTTTTAAATTAAAATATGGTCACAGAGGATGCAATCATGGAGTCTTTGATAAAAATACGGGAAAGAGCTATATTACTTCTCAAAATCACGGATATTCAGTAAATGCGGAAAGTGTGATACTTAACGGGCTTGATATAACTCATCTCAATCTAAATGATGGAACGGTAGAGGGTATGGAACATATAAGTAAGCCTGTTTTTTCTGTACAGTTTCATCCTGAGTCGAGCCCAGGTCCAAATGATACGAGATACTTATTTGACAAATTTATCGATCTTATGGAAGGAGGTAAACTTTAATGCCTAAGGACACTAAACTTAAAAAAGTACTTATAATAGGTTCTGGCCCTATAGTAATTGGACAGGCAGCTGAATTTGATTATGCAGGGACGCAGGCATGTAAAGCGATTTCAGAAGAGGGAATAGAAACAATTCTAATAAATAGTAATCCAGCAACTATTATGACTGATGAAAGAATAGTAGATAAAGTTTACATGGAGCCAATTACAGAGGATGCTATTACAGCAATTATAGAAAAGGAACGACCAGAAGGAGTGCTAGCTGGTTTTGGAGGACAAACTGCATTAAACATAGCTATGCAATTAGATGAAAAGGGAGTTTTTAAAAAATATGGAGTTAAGCTTCTTGGCGTAAATAAGGACAGTATTCATAAAGCCGAGGATAGAGATGCTTTTAAAACATTGATGCAAGAAATAGAGGAACCGATTCCCGAAAGTATTATTGCAACAACTATGGAAGAGTGCAAAGGCTTTGTAGAAGAAATTGGATATCCAATAATAATTAGACCTGCATATACGCTTGGCGGTACTGGTGGTGGAATCGCACATAATGATTTAGATTTTAAAAAACACTGCACCACAGGAATCGAAAAAAGTGCTATTAATCAGATATTAGTAGAAAAATCGATACAGGGTTGGAAAGAAATAGAGTACGAAGTTATCAGAGATTCTAAGGATAACTGCATTATAATCTGTAGCATGGAAAATCTTGATCCTGCAGGAATTCACACAGGTGACAGTATAGTAGTAGCTCCAACGCAGACACTAAATGATACACAGTATCAAATGCTTAGGGATTCGGCACTTAAAATTATCAGAAGCCTAAAGATTGAGGGTGGTTGCAATGTTCAGTTTGCTATGAATCCAGATAAAGATGAATACATAGTTATAGAGGTTAATCCTAGAGTAAGTAGATCTTCTGCATTGGCATCAAAAGCTGCAGGTTATCCAATTGCAAAAATAGCTGCAAAGATATCTATAGGATATACCTTAGATGAGCTCAAAAACTATGTTACACAAGGCTCAAGTGCATGCTTTGAACCTGCACTTGATTATTGCGTAGTAAAGATACCTAAATGGCCTTTTGACAAATTCAGGACAGCTAGCAGAAAGCTTGGAACACAGATGAAAGCCACCGGTGAAATTATGGCAATAGACCGTAATTTTGAAAGTGCATTTCTTAAGGCTGTGGATTCTCTAGAACTTGAAGGGTATGGACTAAGGATTCCTTATGTAACAAAGCTTGATGATGAAAAGCTTATGAACAAACTTTATGCTTGTGATGATGAGAGGATATTTTGTATAGCGGAAGCGTTCCGTCGTAGAATTGCAACTGTAGAGGATATATTTAATGAGACAAAAATAGATAGATGGTTTTTAAATAAGATTTATAAAATAATAGAAATGGAAAAGGCTTTGGAGACCTCCGAAATTACTTCTGAACTTATACGCGAAGCTGAAAGCAGAGGGTTTGTAGACGAAGAAATAATGGACCTAACTGGTATCAAAAGAGAAGAACTTCAGGACATTAGAGTTTATCATGATATATACCCAGTATATAAGGTAGTGGATACTTGCGCAGGAGAATTTGAGGCTTTAACTCCATATTATTATTCTAGTTACGGTGGTGAAAATGAAAGTGTAAAAACAGATAGGGATAAAGTTCTTGTAGTAGGCTCAGGCCCTATAAGAATAGGTCAAGGAATAGAATTTGATTACTGCTGTGTTCAAGGCGTATGGGCTTTAAGAGATATGGGATATGAATCAATAATAATTAATAATAATCCAGAGACTGTAAGTACGGACTTTGATACGTCAGATAAACTGTATTTCGAACCACTTCATACTGATGATGTAATGAATGTATTAAAGCAAGAGCGTCCTAAAGGTGTTATATTACAGTTTGGTGGACAGACGTCTTTGAATCTTTCTTCAAACTTGGCAGCTCGAAGCATAAACATATTAGGTACTCAAAACAAATATATAGATTTAGCAGAGGATAGAGAAAAATTCTCAGAGCTTTTAGATGATTTGAATATTGCTATACCGAAAGGCTTTTCGGTGAGAACCAAAAAAGAAGCGCTTTCGGCAGCTGGAGAACTTGGATATCCACTTATGGTAAGACCGTCTTTTGTCATCGGAGGGCGTGCTATGCAAATCGTATATAAAGATGAAGAACTGCTCAAATATCTTAAGGAAGCTGTAAAGCTATCAAATGAATATCCTGTACTAATTGATAAGTATGTAGAAGGTATAGAGATGGATGTAGATGCAATTGCAGATGGAGAAGATGTCCTTATACCTGGAATTATGGAGCATTTTGAAAAGACAGGAGTTCATTCAGGAGACAGTTGCACATGTTATCCACCATATAGCTTGCCAGATAGAATAATAGATGAACTTGTGGTTTCTACTAAAAAAATAGTAAAGGCTCTTCATATACTAGGTCTCGTTAATATCCAATATGCATGGGATGGCGAGAAGATTTATGTCATAGAGGTAAACCCAAGAGCATCACGTACGATACCTATTCTTAGTAAAGTTACCAAGGTACCTATGGTAAAAATAGCTGTTGCGGTAATGCTTGGTGAAAAGCTTAAGGATATGGAATGGGGAACTGGGCTATATAAAGCGCAAGAATACTATGCGGTGAAGATACCTGTATTCTCGGATTCAAAATTGACTGACGTAGATGTTGCAGTTGGTCCTGAAATGAAATCCACAGGAGAAGTTCTTGGAATAGACAAGGACCTTAAAACGGCAATATATAAGGGATTCCTAGGAACAGGAACGGATATTCCAACCGACGGAGGAATATTCGTTAGCCTTAGAGATCATGATAAAACTGAAGAAAATGTAAATATTATCAAATCTTATGTGAAGTTAGGCTTTGAAATATATACTTCCGAGGGTACTTATGAATATTTGAAAAAGTATGGAATTGATGTCAAATTAATCGATAGAAATGAAGCTAAAGCAATGATAGGTGAAAAGATACAGATTGTAATAAATACGCCAAAAGCTATAAATATAATAGAGTCGGAAACCTTTTCTATTAGACGTGCTGCAATTGAACGTAATCTACCCGTACTTACTTGTATGGATACTGCAAAAATATTTGTTTATGCTGTTGAGCTTAAACAAAAGAATACTAAACTAATATATAGAGTTTTATAGATTGGAAAGCACATGTAATGTCTGTTTATGCTATAATACAGACATTATAAAGCAAGGCGTAAAAGGAGAAAAGAATGGCAAGTTTATGGAGTGGAAGATTTGAAAAAGACATGGATGAAACAGTAAAACTGTTCAATGCTTCCATTAGTTTTGATCAAAGACTATATAATGAAGATATTGATGGTAGTATTGCACATGTTAAGATGCTTGCAGAACAAAACATTATGTCTAACGATGAATCAAAAGAGATAATTGAAGGATTGGAAATAATTAGAAAAGGAATTAGTTCAGGAGATATTGCTTTTAATGTGGATGATGAAGACATACATATGGCGATTGAATCTAGGCTAATTGAAGAAATAGGAGACGTTGGTAAGAAGCTACATACTGCAAGAAGTAGAAATGATCAATGCCAAGTTGATTTAAGGATGTACTTGAAAAAAGAAATTGTGGAAATCAAGGAAGCCCTATATTATCTAGAATCGGTTATTTTGGAAAAAGCACAAAAATACAATAGTTCTATAACAATAGGATTTACTCATATGCAGCACGCTCAACCTATAACCTTAGGATTTATGTTTATGGCATATTTTCAAATGTTTAAAAGAGATATTGAAAGACTGACCGATACATATGAACGCATGGATATGTGCCCACTAGGAGCTTGCGCTCTAGCTGGCACGACGCTGCCAATCGACAGACATAAAACAGCAGAGCTTTTAGGATTTAGTGCACCAACAGAAAACGCTATGGATAGCGTAAGTGATCGTGACTATAGCCTTGAATTTTTAAGCAATGCTTCAATATCAATGATGCATCTTTCTAGATGGGCAGAAGAGTTTGTTTGGTGGAATTCATCAGAATTTTCATATATTGCAATAGATGATAGCTATTGCACTGGTAGTAGTATTATGCCACAAAAGAAAAACCCTGATATGGCGGAGCTTCTAAGGGGTAAAGTGGGCAGAGTATATGGAGATATGATGCAGTTATTTACTGTTATGAAGGGTACGCCTTTAGCATATAACAAGGACTTTCAAGAAGATAAGGAAAGTCTCTTTGATGCAATAGACACGTGGAAGTCTAGCATTTTAATATTTGCTAACATGCTTGAAAAAACTGAATTTAGAATGGATCAAATTGAAAAGCAATTAAAAAAAGGATTCTTAAATGCTACAGATATTGCTGAGCATTTTGCAAAACAAGGGATTCCTTTTAGAGAAGCGCATTCAATAGTAGGTCAAATGGTTAAAACTTGTGAAAACAAAAATTGTGATTTTGAGGAATTAACAGATGAGGAACTTAAAAAAATAGACGTAAGAATATCAAAGGAGCTTTTAGGTGATATCAGTATTAAGGCTTGCGTAAATGCGAGAGTTTCTTTTGGAGGAACAGCTCCGAAGGAAGTAAAAAGACAAATAATGGTAGCCAATGCCTGGCTGAATGAAATATAGAGTATTGAAACCTGCTTATTCAGCAGGTTTTTTAAGGAATACCACGCCTATATATATGAAACTCTTTATCATTTGTTAAGCGAAAACAGTGATGAAACTTGAAGGCGTTTATTCATCCGAAATATGTATTTACATTCATTCCAATCTGCATATAGTATCGCTGATAGTGAAAAAATGAAACAAGAAAAAGCATCTTTGATTAATGTTTCTGATTCATTCAAAAAAATAATTGTGGTTAAGCATGTTATTAACGTAAGGCATGATTTATAACAGGCATTGATAATGTCGTGGGCATATAGCTCAGTTGGGAGAGTGCTTGACTGGCAGTCAAGAGGTCAGTGGTTGAAGCTCACTTATCTCTGCCGTGTGACCACATAATAGTGGCCGGTTTTTATGTTTTTATATATTTGAACTTGTAAATAATAATTAAAAATATTAGAAAAGTTTGTTGTATACAACAAATTAATTGTTGACTTTATGAGGCTAAAGCGTTATAATTTTAAACAAGTTTAGAATGTAATTGCTATAGTAAATGGTGCTCTTCAAAATAGCGCATACTTATGGCAACGCTACTAATATAATAAAATTTTAAGGAGAACACTATGAAAAAGAAAGTACTAGCAATTTTAATTTGCGCAATGATGGCGCTTACACTTGCCTCGTGTGGTGGAACAGAAACTGAGGATGGCACTTCTGCTGATACGTATAACGTAGGTATTGTTCAGCTTGTTCAGCACGACGCTTTAGATGCGGCAACACAGGGATTTAAAGATGCACTTAGCGAAAAACTTGGAGATCAGGTTACATTTGATGAGCAGAACGCTTCGGGCGATATTCCGACTTGTTCAATTATTAGCAATCAATTTGTTTCTTCCAATGTAGATCTTATTATGGCCAACGCAACTCCTGCTCTTCAGTCAGCACAGACTGCTACGAGTGAAATCCCAGTTCTTGGAACTTCAGTAACTGATTATGGTAATGCCCTTGGAATTGATGACTTTAGTGGAACAACAGGAACAAATATTTCAGGAACATCAGACCTTGCTCCATTAGACGAGCAGGCTGCTATGTTACAGGAACTTTTCCCTGATGCAACTACTGTCGGAATTCTTTATTGCTCAGCTGAGCCTAACTCTAAGTATCAGTATGAAGTTGTTAATGGATACTTAGAAGATATGGGTTATACTGTTAAGGAGTATACATTCTCAGATTCTAATGATGTTCAGGCGGTTACTAATATGGCTGCTTCTGAATGTGATGTGATTTATGTTCCTACAGATAATACAGTTGCATCTAACAGTGAAATCATTAAAAACGTATGTGTTCCTGCAGGAGTTCCTATTATAGCAGGAGAAGAAGGTATCTGCGCAGGTTGTGGAGTTGCAACACTTTCAATAAGTTACTATGATTTGGGCTATGCAACAGGTGAAATGGCATATGAAATACTTGTAAATGGAGCTGATCCAGCAACAATGGAAATTGAATATGCTCCTAAGTTTACTAAGAAATATAATGCAGAAATCTGCGATATACTTGGAATTACAATACCCGATGATTATATCGCAATAGAAAACTAAAAGAATAGAGTTTTCACAATAATAAATGCTTGCGGTGCCTTTTTAAAGAGGCGCCGCATCAGTATTTAAAAATTAGTTTAGAAGAAAGGAAACTGCTATGAATGTTTTAGCATATTTTGCGTCTTTAGACCCGATGAATTTCATGGGAGCTATTCCAGGTAATGTAGCGCAAGGACTTATATGGGGGATAATGGCTTTGGGAGTTTTTATCACCTTCCGCTTGCTTGACTTTCCGGATTTAACAGTTGATGGATCTTTAGCGACTGGTGGTGCTGTAACTGTAGTACTAATACTCGCAGGAATTCCGTCACCGCTTGCAATTGCTGTTGCGGTTTTAGCTGGAGTTTTAGCTGGACTTGTAACGGGGCTTTTACATACGGCACTTGGAATTCCTGGAATTTTGGCAGGAATTCTTACTCAAATTTCACTTTGGTCAATAAACCTAATAATTCTTGATGGTGCAAACAAGGCAGTTAATGTAGACAAGTATTCTCTCATTGTATCACTAAGAAATGTGACAGAATCAATAATTATGGTACTCATATTTGCAGGAATAATAATTAGTATCCTCTACTGGTATTTTGGAACGGAGCAAGGTAGCGCTATTAGAGCAACTGGTTGTAATCCGAATATGTCAAAGGCTCAGGGTATAAATATAGACAATATGAAAGTACTTGCATTATGCATATCAAACGGTCTTGTAGCACTTTCAGGTGGCCTTATGGCACAGTATCAGGGTTTTGCTGATATCAAAATGGGTCAAGGGGCAATAGTAATTGGTCTTGCTGCTGTTATTATAGGTGACGTTTTGGGCGAAGCAATATTTAGAAAAGGTATGAACTTTAGTATACGCCTTACATTTGTCGTATTTGGTGGAATAATATATTATTTGGTAATTGGACTTGTTATGTGGCTCAGGATGCCTACAAATATGCTCAAGTTTCTTACTGCAGTAATAGTAGCGATTTTCCTTGCTGTTCCTTACCTTAGAGAAAAAAGAAAAAATTCTTTTGCAACGAAGTCAAAAAGGGAGGGGCAGAAAAATGCTTGATTTATATAATGTAAAAAAGACGTTCAATCTTGGAACGATAAATGAAAAGCAGGCCCTTAGTGGGATTGACTTTTACCTAAAAGAAGGCGATTTTGTTACAGTTATAGGTGGAAACGGAGCGGGTAAATCCACAATGCTTAATGCTATAGCAGGAGTGTGGCCCATAGATGAGGGATCTATTTCTATAGAAGGAGTAAATGTTACGGCTTTGCCGGAACACAAACGTGCAAAATATATAGGTCGCGTTTTTCAAGATCCAATGATGGGTACTGCTGCTGATATGGGTATTGAAGAAAATCTAGCTTTAGCAATAAGACGTGGGAAAAGCCGTACTCTTCGCTGGGGTATTACCAAAGAAGAAAGAGAACGTTTCCATGAGGATCTTAAAATACTTGGTTTAGGACTTGAAGATCGCATGACTTCCAAAGTGGGACTTCTTTCAGGAGGCCAACGTCAGGCACTAACACTTTTAATGGCAACAATACAAAAGCCGAAGCTGTTATTACTTGATGAGCATACAGCCGCACTTGATCCGAAAACAGCAGCAAATGTTTTAGAGTTATCCGATAAAATTGTTGCCGAACATAACCTGACTACTATGATGATTACTCATAATATGTCCGATGCAATTCATCACGGAAACCGCATTATTATGATGAATCAAGGGAAAATAATTTTAGATATATCGGGAGAAGAAAAGAAAAAACTTACAAAAGCTGACTTATTACAAAAGTTTTCAGAGGTTGCTGGAGTTTCTGAGGAAACAGATGAAATACTTTTGTCATAGTGTTTAGATAAGAAATTAATTTTAAGGGCACCTCAAATGTTAGATATAATTTAGCATTTGGTAGTGCTTTTTTATTTCAGGCTTTAAACACTCATTATCAATTCTATTGCTTTTAACGTATATTATTGTTAGAATTATTATAAGTATATGATTTTAACTAACAAGTTCAGTATGGATATGTAAATAGAATCTATTGAAAAGTAGATATTATTTTCATGAAGTATACATAAAATACAATTAAGAGTGGAACTAAAATTAAGAAATTCAAGTTTTAGATTATAGGGTATGTGATATAATCTTTGTTAATAGGGTGTATTTTGAGTACAGTGAATTAACCTAGATAATTATTATGTAACAAAAAAATGGAAGGGAAAATACTCAAATTATCCTTTATGGAGAGTTGGGGTATAAGAAAAATGATGAAAAAAGTACTTATAATTTTTGCGCATCCTGCTAGAGCCCATTCAAAAATAAATAATGCGTTAAGAGCAGCTGTTGAGAATCTCGAAGGTGTAACTATAAATGATTTATATGCAAACTATCCCGATTTTTTAATTGATGTAAAAAGAGAACAAGCGCTTTGTGAAAATAATGATGTAATAATTTTTCAGCATCCATTCTATTGGTATTCTACTCCTGCAATTATGAAGGAATGGTTAGACGTTGTTTTAACCCATGGTTGGGCCTATGGTTCAAAAGGAAATGCTTTAAAGGATAAGATATTTATGCAGGTTATAACTGGTGGCGGAGATGAAAACACATATCAAAAAGATGGTGGTAATCTTTTTACAATTGGGGAACTAACATCACCATATCAGGCTGTGGCAAATCTTTGTAGCATGAAATGGCTTCCTCCTTTTACAGTTCTAGGTATTCATAGAGGGCTGTCAGATGATAAAATATCATATCATAAAGAAAATTACCGACGTTTAATAATAGCACTAAGAGATGAAACGTTGGATATAGATAGTGCAAGGCAAGAAAAATATTGTAATAGCAACTTAGATGAAGATATTAGGAGGGTCTAATGGAAGTTTTTTTGATGCAATTGTTTGTGTTCTTGACAGCAGCTATTATTGCTGTTCCTATTGCTAACAAGTTGGGATTAGGCTCAGTGCTAGGCTATCTAATAGCCGGCATAGTTATCGGACCCTTTGGGCTTTCTCTAGTGGGACAAGTCGAAGAAGTAATGACTTTCACTGAATTTGGTATAGTTATGATGTTGTTTTTAGTAGGACTTGAGCTAGATCCTAAATTGCTTTGGCAAATGAGAATTCCTATACTTGGAGTTGGTGGAACACAAGTTATACTATCAAGTGCAGTGATTGGAACTGTTTCACTTATATTTTTTCCTTGGCAGGAAGCTTTATCAATAGGGTTAATATTATCCCTCTCTTCAACTGCTTTAGTCCTTCATACTTTGAAGGAAAAAGGATTGATGAATACTACATCTGGCAGATCAATATTTTCTGTACTGTTGTTTCAAGATATAGCAGTTATTCCTATGTTGGCGTTAATGCCTCTTTTAGCGACAATGTCGGTAAATGATACTAGTAATGCTGAACATATGATATTCGATATCAACGCACTTCCGGGGTATCTTCATCTTATTGTTGCTTTACTAGCAGTAATATTAATTTTCTTTACTGGTAAATTTATATGCACTCCAGTATTTAGAATAATTGCCATGACTAAAGTACGCGAGATATTTGTAGCAGCAGCAATAGCACTTGTAATAGGTGCTTCATTACTAATGGATTTGGTAGGCTTATCTGAAGCACTGGGAGCATTTTTAGCAGGAGTTGTTCTTGCGGATAGTGAATATCGTCATGAACTTGAGAGTGATCTAGAACCATTCAAAGGACTACTTCTTGGTATATTTTTTATATCAATAGGAGCAAGTTTGAATTTAACATTAATAGGGGATAGGATATTATTAATAGTGGGTCTTACACTTGGACTAATTGTATTAAAAGGACTTGTTCTAGTATTTACTGGCTTTGTGTTTAAAATGAAGGGAAAGGAACTTTCTCTGTTTACTATTGCACTGGCGCAGGGTGGTGAATTTGCTTTTATATTATTTCAATTTTCCAGAACGAATGGAATATTATCAAACGAAATTATTGAGCCATTAATATCAGCGGTTGCAATATCGATGTTTATAGCACCACTGTTGTTTAAAGCATATGAGAAGATAAACGCAAATAAACAAGTTGAAGAGAAAGAGGAACCTATTTCTGATGGTATTGAGGAATCAGGGCACAAGGTTATTCTAGCTGGATTTGGTCGTTTAGGTACAGATATAGGAAGACTCCTTATTTCATCTGGTATTAAGCCAGTCATTATTGACAATGATGTTGCTAATATTGAGGTATTAAGGAAATTCGGATTTAAAGTATATTATGGAGATATAACTCGTAATGACTTGCTTAAATCTGCAGGGGCAGATGAAGCAGAGCTTTTAATAATCACTATGAGTGATATTGATACAACAATTAAGATAGTCGAACTGGCTAAAAAGCATTATCCTCACTTGAAGATTGTTGCCAATGCAGCCGATATAGAGGGACAATATAAACTCATCGAGCTTGGAGTATCAAAGATAAGGCGTGAGACATTCGGAACTTCATTATCTATGGGTGGAGATGCATTACAGGCTCTAGGAATAGAACCATATCAAGCGTATAGAATGATGAGAATATTCAGTAAAATAGATGATGAAATGATTTCTGAATTATTTGAAAGATTTAAGGAAAGTGAAGAAAGCTATATATATACATATCAACAGCATATGGAAAACCTTGAAGAGATAATAGCTCTTGAGATGAAATTTGATGTTGAAGGAATTGATAAGGCATGGACTGTTTATAATCCTGATAAATAACAGTAAAAATAATTACGTAGGATGTATATATTCATATTTTCTCCAGATTGTTAAGCACTCACAATTCCTAATTAACTTGTGATATAATGAAAATAAGGAAAGAATTCTCAATCGTAAATTGGAGTTTTGCAAGTGAATAAGATAAGGAAGGAAGTGAATATAGCAGTTTATAAATAACTGCTTAAATGTTATGAAGATTAAGAATGTGATATTGATTGTATTTGTATGTTTGTTAAGTGTAAGTGTTCTAGGATGTGGTAATACTGATTCGGAAAATACTGAAACAAATACAGAAGCTGAAGAAACTGAATCATTTGATGTATGTTCACTTATAACCAAGGAAGAGGCAGAGTCTGCAATTGGAATGGAAGTAGAAGAAGCTGTAGTAACTGGGCAAGAAGCAATTGGTCAGAAACAATGTTTTTATGATGGGAAAGAGTTAGATGCTTCGACAGGATTTGTACAAATCGGAATATTAAGAGCTGTAGATATGCCTGAAAATGTGATTGATTCAGGGCAAACGGTAAATACAATTTACAACGATTTAAAGGATAATGATGTAGACAAGGAAGCTGTAGAAGGTTTGGGAGATGATGCTTTTGGGGAACAGGTGGTCTTTATGTTTTAAGTGGAGACGTTTATTTGAATATTAGTGTTGGAAATTCAGGTGTACCTGAAAACATGGAAATATGCAAAGATCTTGCGGAAATCGTTTTGAGTAGACTTTAAATTATGATTTTAGTAGAATTTACATAACAGTTCCAAGCTATGAAAATTGGAACTGTTGTTTTATTTTTGAGAAGTGATACATTTACATTTAAATATATATATGTGATAATAGAGTTAGTCGCATATAAGTATATAAAATAATTACCGTTTAGCGGTTAGAATTTAAAGAAAGGAAGATGATATATTAACCAATATATTATAGAGTGAATTATGAGAGTTTATACAAAAACAGGAGACAAAGGACAAACAGGACTATATGATGGAAAGAGAGTTTCCAAAGGCTCGGTAAGAGTAGAAGCATATGGTGCAATAGATGAATTGATTTCATATTTAGGTTTAACTAAGTGTTATCTTGAAGATGAAGAAGACGTAGAATTTCTTAGTAGCATTCAAAGAAGATTATTTGATGTAGGTGCAGACCTTGCAACATCAAACGGCGCTAAACTTAAAGATAGAGTTAATGAAGATGACATAACTGAGCTTGAAAAGGCTATAGATAAATATTTGGAGGATGTTCCAAATACAAATACATTTATTCTACCTGGAGATAATGTTAAAAGTGCACAACTTCATGTAGCAAGAACAATTGCAAGACAGGCTGAAAGAAGAATTATTAATTTAGCTGAGCTTGTTGATTATGAAAATAATGAAGATGAAACTTCGATTAATATGTTTGTAATTAAGTATGTAAATAGATTGTCAGATTTACTATATGCAATGTCTAGATATGTGGAAATAAATTATACTGAAGTTAAGTTTAATAAATAATTCTATTTAAAATAGCGAAATATAAAAATAAGCATATCCACAGAGCCATTTATATGACTGACTGCGGATATGCTTTTTAATTTGAATGAATTTACTTTATTTATTCGCGTCTTAGTGAAACTACAGGATCTAGTTTAGCTGCTTTCATAGCAGGGAACAGACCTGATAGTAAGCTTACTACAACACTTAGTAATATACCTGCTAGCATGTAAACTGGAACAACCTCTGCTATTGCAATTCCAAAGGCGTTTGTAGTTAATGAGTTTATTATTACACCCATTATGAGTGATGATATAACGCCTAGTATTCCGCTGAAGAATCCAATAAGCAAAGCTTCGGATGAGAATATTCTTCGAATATCTTTTTTCCTTGCACCGAGGGCTTTCATTAGTCCGATTTCTGCAGTTCTTTCAATAACACTAATATACATAACTACTAGTATCATAATTGCTGAAACAAGAAGTGCTATAGCTGCAATACCTGATAATAGATAAGTTACTACATCTATCATGGATACTATTGAAGTAAGCATTGCTTCTTGCATAGAACCGGTGTAGCCCATAGATACAATTTCTTCCTCTACAGAATCGGTTAAAGTTTCGTTGTCACATAAAAGATACACTACTGTTGGTTCGATTTCAATGTCATTATCTTTTGCAAATGTACTAATTTCATCATATGTGAAATAGATGCTTGAAAAATTCCCCATACCAGTTGATGTATATATGCCGCTTACAGTAAATTCACCGGTGATCTCAGTATTATCAATTGCTGTAGTAATCGTTACGGTGGAACCTACGATGTCTTTTCCTAACTTATCTGCTGCAGAACTATCTATTAGCACTTCATTAGTTGAAGGCATATTTCCTTCTTCTAAGTTACCCTCCGTCATATTTGATGAAGTAGTGCCAAGTATCATGAAGCTTGTTTCTTTAGCACCATATTCAATGAGACTTCCTTGCATTGACATTTCAGTGAATCCTGGTTCAATGTTTGAAACACCATCAAGTTTAGCTAATTCAGTTAACTCATCTTCGGTAAATGGTTCTACTTCGCTTGTCATAAATTCTGCACCTGGAGGCATACCATCTGTTGTTCCGCTGCTGCTTTCAGCTATTTTGTTAACTTCTACGACTCTAGGGTTTACTAGGTCTTCCATTGTTCCTGTCATGTAACTTTCTATTCCTTGACCGAGTGACATAATTATTATTATGCTTGCTATTCCAATGGATGCACCAATTGCAATTAAAATGTTTCTTCCGATTTTCTCTTTCATGTTTCTAAGTGCAAGTGAAAATGAGGAAAAAGCGGAAAGAGATGATGCTTTTTTCTTAACATTTTTTGTAGATTCTTTTATGGGTTTATCTTCGTTATTAATCTTGCTGTCATCGGTTATTTTGCCATCGGCAACTTGGATAATTCTGTTGCAAGATTCAGCTACTTTATCTGAATGAGTAACCATAATAACTAGTTTATCTTCGTTTGCTATTTCTTTTATCAATTCAATTATCTGTTTAGAAGTTTCAGAATCAAGTGCACCTGTAGGTTCATCAGCAAGTATGATGTCAGGATCATTCATAAGCGCTCTTGCTATAGCAACTCTTTGCATCTGACCACCTGACAACTGATTAGGCTTTTTATACATATGATCTGCTATACCTACTTTTTCAAGTAGTTCTTTGCCTCTTTTGTTTTTTTCGGCTTTTGAAAGCCCTGAAAGAGTAGCGCCTAAAGTCACGTTATTTAATACATTCATATGAGGTATCAAATTAAAAGATTGAAATATGAAACCTATATGCATCTTTCTATAATTGTCTATTTCGGTTTCTTTTAATTCATTTAGATTAGAACCGGTATACATTATACTGCCTTCATAATCCATATCAAGGCCACCTAAGAGATTCATAAGGGTAGACTTTCCGCTTCCAGATTCTCCAGTAACGGCTACTAATTCCCCAGGGTTGAAACTTACATCTATTCCTCTAAGGGCTTCGAACTCATTTCCTTTACCCAACTTATATTTTTTCCTAACGTTTTTTAATTCTAATAACATTTTTTATCCTTCCGCTTTACAAATCTAACAACCTGAACAAAGATGAGAAATTACTACCTTTGGTTCGGACAATGCTTTTCCAAGCACATTTAATATTTACATAAGGGCATACGTATAAATCATATGCTTAATTATAGTAAATTTTTATGACTGAATTATGACAATACGTAGCATTTTTGATTTTTTTATTCTTTCACTTTACAAATCCGACAACGTGTTGTAATATGTGTATATGATATTAGAAAATCAAGTGGAATACAACCGACAGTGTTAGACAGAGTGTCGGTTTTTGAAAGGAACATTATGGATACTCATGTTAAAAACGGAACAAAACAGAACCTAATAGATGTTTTTTGGATGCTTTATGAAAAGAAAGACATTTCAAAAATTACCGTCAAAGAGATAACAGCAATAGCAGGATATAATAGGAGTACTTTTTATGAATACTATAGTGATGTTTATGATGTATTAGATCAGTTAGAGGAGTCTCTTATGAAAAGACCTATGCCTGAGCTAGAAAAGGATTGTGAAGGTCTCGATTTTGAAAGTAAAATGAGGATAATTTCTAAAGTATTTGAAAAAAACAAGAAATATTTATCAATTCTTCTAGGTGACAACGGGGACCCAGCATTTCAAAGAAAGATGAAAAACAAAGTAAAACCGATGCTCAGACAAACATTAATTGAGCAAGGGTTAAAAGATGAGAGCAAGATTGATATAATATTGGAATACCAAATATCTGCAATGCTTGGCATAATGGTTTATATGACTACGTCTAAAGAACATCCGGATTTAAAGGAGGTTTTTGAAATAACATATAGGATGAGCGAATGTGGGATGTCGAAAACCGTTGAGATGTTGATAGAGGAAGAAGAGGAATAGACTTATTATGGTTGATTTAATCATTTGTATTAAGGAATTTGTTGTAGCTGTTTAAACTTCTTTCTATTGGGTAAAAATACTTATGATAAAATTATTTGAAGGAGGAAATATATGATGGATGTTAAATTAATGAAACTAAGAAAGTTTAATATGATTATGGGAACGTTTCATTTGATTCAAGGGGTGTTGATGATTTTCCTTGCAACAACCGTTATTCAAAAGATAGGTGAATTTTCACCTCAAGTAACGCAATATTATTTATCTTATAACATAGAAACTCAAACCTTGGAAAATGCTTCTAAAGTATTATTTGAATTGCCTTTCGGGATTTTAGTAGCTGTATTTTTACTGCTGTCTGCAGCCGCTCATGCTTTAATATCATTGCCAAAGAAAACAAATGATATATATAACAGAGACTTAGCTGTAGGAATAAATAAATTTAGATGGTTTGAATATGCACTTAGTTCATCTGTTATGATTATTTTAATTTCCACACTTTTTGGAATATATGATATTGGATCACTTATTCTAATATTTGCAGCTAATTTCTCAATGAATATGTTTGGACTTCTTATGGAAGAACTAAATTCAACAAAAGACAAAGTAAATTGGGGACCTTTTATTTGGGGTTCAGTAGCAGGGATTGCTCCTTGGATAGTTATATTGGTTTATATGCTAGGGAATAACAATTTAGACATGGTACCTTGGTTCGTATGGGCTATAGTTATAACATATTTCATAGCATTTAATACATTCCCAATAAATATGATACTTCAATATAAAAAAGTTGGAAAATGGAAAGACTATATCTATGGTGAAAGAGTATATATTACGCTTAGCTTGATAGCCAAAACAGTACTTGCATGGTTAGTATTCTTTGGTGCAATGCAACCTTAAGTAAATAAATAAAATTGATTTATCCTCTTTGAATTGATATACTACCCTTAAGGTAGACAGTTAAAAATACAAGACTGTTTATCTTAGGGGTTTTCGGTTTGAAAGGCTAAACGAAAGATAAAACTTATAAAATTTACTAAAAATTAATAAATTTGGATCAGAAAAGAAGGAGGAATCTGTATGGAAAGATTAAAATTGTACATTGACGGAATATGGACTGAAGCGGATGGTAGAGAAATTATAGAAGTTTTAAATCCGGAAAGCCATGAAGTAATAGCCAAGGTTCCACGTTGTAATGAAAAGGATGTAAACAGAGGAGTTGCAGCTGCTAAAAAAGCGTTTGTTACTTGGCAATATACACCTTTAGAAGAGAGACTTTCTCTGATGGAAAAAGTCGTTCAGGGAATGAAAGATAATCGTGAGCTTTTTATTAAGACGATTAGTGCAGAACTTGGATGCCCTATTAAAGTGGCGGCGGAATCACATACGAATCCTAGTATTCTTGAAGCTGAAAACTATGTGAGAATAGCAAGGGAATTTAATTATGAGGAAAGAAGAGAAACCTCAGTTGTACGTAGAGAACCTGTAGGTGTAGTTGCGGGTCTAACACCTTGGAATTTTCCGTTTGAGCAAATTGAGAAAAAAGTAGTTCCTGCACTTCTGGCGGGGTGTTGTGTAATACTTAAACCAAGTCAACAAACTCCTTTAACTGCGTACCTACTTGCAGATTTGATTGAAAAAGTGGGCTATCCAGCTGGAGTATTTAACCTCATACCTGGACGTGGCGCAGAAGTAGGGAATGTTTTGGCGCTTCATCCTGACGTAGATATGATTTCTTTTACAGGATCAACTAATGCTGGTAGAGAAGTAGGCAGATTTGCATTAAGTAATATTAAGCGTATTGCCTTGGAGTTGGGAGGAAAATCTGCTGCCATTCTTCTTAAAGGAGGAGACTCGGAATTTGCTGTTAAATCTGTATTAGATACAGTCGTACCTAATGCAGGACAAACATGTAATGCATTAACAAGATTGTTAGTTCCAAAAGATGAGCTAAAAAGTGTTGAGAATATTATTCTAGAACAGTTAAAAAATTACAAATGCGGAGCTAATAGCGATTATGATACAGATCAAGGCCCTCTTGCTTCACAGAAGCAGTTTGATCGTGTAAAGAAATATATACAGATTGGTATTGATGAAGGCGCACGTCTTCTAACTGGAGGACTTCCAAAAGAAGGCAAAGACTTTTATGTGGAACCTACTGTTTTTGTAGATGTAGAACCTGCTATGCGTATAGCACAGGAAGAAATATTTGGACCTGTTTTAGTGGTTATATCATATGATACAGTTGATGAAGCAGTAGAAATTGCAAATGACAGTATATATGGTCTTGGCGGTGCAGTATTTGGATCTGAAGAAGAAGCTAATGCGGTTGCACGCCGAATAAGGACGGGTACTATTTATGTTAATCGTGGACAATATGATATTGAATCACCATTTGGAGGATATAAACAATCAGGCATAGGCAGAGAAGGCGGAACAGAGGGCTATGAAGAGTTCCTCGAAGTTAAAACAATTTATGACTGTTAACTTTTTATGGGAATAGAAAAAAATTGAATTTTAAAGAATCAATGACATTTCAAGTACACCCTAACTGTTAGTTTTCTGTCTAATGGTTAGGGTGTACTTTATACTTTAGGGCTATTTTCATTTTGATTCCGGAATAGTTCTTGTTGAGCATTAAACAACTTAATCAACATTTATTCAATGAGAAGTAACTTAATCCGCATTGAAAATTTGCTTAGTTTTAAATCGAAATATAGATGAAATAAAATTGATAATCTGAATGAATTAATCTTGATCAAATAGTAACTTTGTGATATAATTCAGTATGGCGTAGTAAAGGGGATATTTATGGAAAAGACTGTATGCGAATTATTTGCAGGTGTAGGTGGATTTAGATTAGGATTAGAAAATTCATCAAAAGAATGGAAAACAGTATGGTTTAACCAATGGGAACCTAATAAAGGTATTCAATGGGCTCATGGCTGTTATGTTCATAATTTTGGAGATGTTGTAATAGAGGACAATAGTATTAATAGTAATACTGATATAGAAGTGGTGAATAAAAAAAATATACCAAAACATAATTTGTTAGTTGGTGGATTTCCCTGTCAAGACTATTCGGTAGCTAGAGGATTAAAGAATGAAAAAGGTATTCATGGTAAAAAAGGAGTGCTTTGGTGGTCTATTAGAGATGTTTTAATAGCTAAAAAACCACCATTTGTATTGTTAGAGAATGTAGATAGATTACTTAAATCGCCTTCTAAACAAAGAGGCCGAGATTTCGGGATAATACTAGCTTGTCTTAACGATTTAAATTATTCTGTGGAGTGGAGAGTTGTTAATGCTGCTAAATACGGGGCAGCACAAAGACGACGACGAGTATTTATATTTGCGTATAAGAATAATACTAAATATGCTAAAAATATTAAAAAAGTAAAAAGGGAAGCTATAATTGGAACTGAAGGTTTTTTTGCACAAACTTTTCCGATTGAAAACATAGAATCTGAATTAACTCCGACTCAAATTGAATTCAAAAATATTGAAAAAGTTTCAGATGATTTTGAATTTAATTTTCAAAATGCGGGATATTGCGAACGAGGCAATATATACACTGTTAAAGTAAAAGAGATAGAAGAAGCACCGATTACTCTCGATGAAATATTGCAAAATCGTAAAAAATATAACAGGAAATACTATAAAATTGACGAATCATATTTTGTTCCGATAGATAAATTATATTATAATCTAGATAAACGTAATCATTATGATGAAGAAACAGATGGTGATTATGAAAGTATAAGATCTACATGGCAATATATAAAAGGTGGCAAGAAAAAACATAGAATATCTAAAACGGGATACAAGTACGAATTTTCTGAAGGTCCTGTTCCTTTTCCGGAACCGTTGAATAAACCTAGTAGGACAATGCTTACTAGTGAAAGTACTTTCAATAGAAGCACACATGTGGTTATGGATCCAGTGAAACACAGAATTAGAAAAATTACTCCGATTGAGGCAGAACGTCTCCAAGGATTTAATGATTGTTGGACAAAATTATGTGATTTTACAATAAAAGGACAAGTAGAAACTAAGGAAATGCCAGAACGCATGAGATATTTTTGCATGGGTAATGCATTAGTAGTACCGATGGTAACAAGGATGGCTAAAACTATCGAACAGATTATGGATGATGTTGATAGATAAGAGGTGAGTATGGAATATTTGTTTAACGAACTGGAAAATGCGGATATAGTTATAGATTCTGTTTATAAAAGTGGGTCGGCTAATAATATTTCTTCGGAACCCTTGCATAAATTGTTTCCGAAATGTGGAAATATGAGCGGATTTAGAAAAGTTAAAAGAGATGACGGGAGAGGCATTGCCTATGTGATTTTGTATACGTCTATGGAAGAATTAGAGTGGCCTGATTATCTAGACGAAGAGACGGGTATATTTAGATATTATGGTGATAATAGAAAGCCTGGCAATTTAATCACATTCACTAAGCAAGGTGGTAATGAATTACTTGAAAATGTATTTGCAATGTTAAATAGTAATGGCCCGTTAGATGATATTCCGCCATTTTTTCTTTTCAAGAAAACTGGTAATAAAAGGGATGTACAATTTTTAGGATTGGCAGCGCCGGGTAATCCTAAATTATCTTCTGATAGAGATTTGGTAGCATTTTGGAGAACTATGAATAATAAAAGATTTCAGAATTATGAGGCTTATTTTACAATATTAAATACTGGTAATAATAGTATACCTAGAGAATGGTTAAATGCATTGATAAAAAACCATGATGATAGTTTAAAGTTTGCGCCTGAAGTATGGAAAAGATTTATTATGATGGGAAGAAATGGAATTGAGCCATTGATAGCCAGGAAAATCATAAAAGTACCATCTCCTTATGAACAATTACAAAGTGATGAAAATGGAAGACTTTGTATAGATTATATTAGAAAGTATTATAAAGAGAAACCTACAGGATTTGAAGAATGCGCTATTAATATAGTTGAGAAAATGGACCCGAATTTTTCGAGTTTTAATTTAACTAGACCTTGGAGAGATGGTGGCAGAGATGCTATAGGCTACTATTCTATTCATTCAGATGGAAAAGCTAATTACCCTTTGAAAATTGATTGTGCTTTGGAAGCGAAGTGTTATGCAGAAAAAAACTCTGTAGGAGTAAGGGAAATGTCACGACTTATTTCAAGAATACGTTATAGGCAATTTGGTATTATGATTACTACTAGCTATATACATAAGCAAGCGTACAGTGAAGTTATTGAAGATGGTCATCCTATATTAATATTAACAGCTTCAGATATAGCTAATGTGCTTAGAAGAAATAGTATAGATAATCTAAATATTAATGACTGGATTAAATCAATAGACGGAGTTCACAAAATAATTTAAGCGGAGATTAATTTCTCTGCTCTTTTTTTAATGCTAATATTTCATCTCTAACATATGAAGCATTCAAGAAGAAAGATTGCTTAGTGAAGACTTGTCCGCTTGGTAAAGGTAAGGTGTCATCCTTATTTTTTCCATGTGGTCTGATATGGCATACTCTATTTTCTTTGCTGGAAGGCAGATTATTAAAAGTACGACTGCCATGTTTCTTAGCTTTTATGCCTTCATTGAGTCTTTCTTTAGTCTTTGACCAAACAACCTTGACTTCATTTTCAATATCAGAATTGCTCATATTCCAAAATGTAGCAAAATATAGATGTAAATGTTTATCCATATTAGGATAATCTGTTATGTCTTCATATTTCTTATATTCAGAATCCTTTTTGAAAACTACGAATAAAAATTTAGTTTCTGATAAATAGGTGTTTATTTTGGAATCATCCCAAGATTCCTTAGACATTTCTATAAAATCAAATGCAGGTAATGATATATTTTCCTTTAAACTTTGGCTATTTTCTAACCTTATAGTTTTAACTTTGATACCTGCTTTGATGAATTCTTCAGCATTGTTAGATTTTAGACCTAATATTTTAAAAACTAATGATGATTCTAAATTCTTAGGTCTACTACCCATATAATTTATATTATAATTACTCATTAGTTCAGTTATAGATAAGCCAGTAGAATCATTTATAGTATTAAAAATATAATTTTCAAAGTCGCCTGAATATTGGATGTTATCGTAAGTTTTCTTTTTAGGAATTATATAGGTATTAAGTACATATGTCATATAAGAGTTTTTAAAGCAAAAAGCTCGGTGTTTGGCTTGAACATCAGAAAAAGGTTGAGAGGTGTAACTACTGTTTGCAGTAGCTCCTTTAGTACAAGCACCTAAGTATAAAGTATCTCCTTCAGAAAGATTATGTGCATCACCTGATTTGATTTTGTTGATAATTTTATTAAAATCTGATCTGATTATGTCTAAATCCTTCTCGGGAATTTGGAAGAGCTGTACATAATTTATAGTGTAATCAAGTTTATTTATTCCCTTAGTATATAAATAATATATAAGTAATATCAAATTACACTTATCAAGTAAATGGCTTGTTTCTAAAGTTTCGTTAATTACTTTTGAATAATCAATATTAGTCAGTACTAATCGCTCTTTTGCTGAGCGAGTACTATTTTTATTTATCTTATATGGGGTAACTTTAAGTTCTACGCCAGCTTTATTAAAATCCGCAGAAGAACATGGATTTAACATATAGTGAAAATAGTATAATTCTATTAGATGTCCCAAACTACCTTTAGCCGCATTTGATTCGAAATATTCAATGCCATATTTATTTAAGCTAGTAGATTCGCTTAAAGTTATTTCATGTTCGAGTATATTCCTAAAGGTAAATCCGGTTAGTTTTTTGGCATAAAGTTCAATACTGGTTGGTGAAAATTCGTCATAATAATAATTCACTTGTTCTCCTTTATGATAAATATTAGAATTATTTACTAAACAATTATACAACAAATGTGCTATAATGTACATAAATGTGTTAAATGTGTTAAATGTGTTAAATGTGTTAAATTTGGTGCAATTATATGGTGGAATTGAATGAACGAAAAAGACATTGTTTATAAATTGGGTTTAGCTATTTATTTATTTGACAATAAAAGGGTAGCTGACAGACAATTTCTCAGCAGAATAATTAGTGAATTATATATAGCAACTGGAATAGATCTTAATGCTGAAACATTAGGGTTTCATTTGTCTTGTTATAAATTAGTTGATCCTAGACTTCCACATACCAAGAATCAGGCATTGTCTTTGTATAATCGCTACTTTACTATTTATAGAACTAAAAAAAATAAAAACGAATTAATGGCTTTTTATAAATTAATTAAGAGTGGATTGTTTCAATACAGTATAAACAATGCAATATACGACGGAAGTGAAGAATCTTTTTTTAAATTTTTAAGTGGGAAACCAAATAATACGTTTAAAGAAGACATACCTATAGCTACAAATAAGAATGTATTAGAAAACATCGAAAATTCAATATCGATTAATAAAAGAAGTCAACAAATTAAATTTAATGCATTAGCGTTGGCGAATTTCGTATGTGAAATAGATAATAACCATTTTGTATTTCAAAGAAAAAACCAGATATATGGATACACTGAAGCTCATCATTTAATACCTATAAAAGCTCAGTTGGATTTTGATAATAGTCTTGATGTTGAGGCAAATATAATATCAATATGTGCAAATTGCCATAGGGAAATACATTATGGGAAGAATAATTTGGAATTAGTCAAATTATTATATAATAAGAAAAGAGAACGTCTATTAAAAGTAGGATTAAAATTAAATTTAGAAGAACTGAATGAATATTATTAACGGAGGAATTTAATTATGTTAACAAGATCTGAAGCTAAAACACAAATCGTAGGATTGATTAATAGTCATGATGCAATTATTAAAGGTGTAAAAATACCTATTAGAAAAGATGAAAAATTTGACGTCTATAGCATCCCAATTGATTATTTAGTGCCTAATGTCATTAATGACAGACTAGCGTGGAGAATTAGAGAATTTGAGGCTGAAGAAGGTGTTAAACTATCTAACGAAAAAGAGGAACATGTAGAGTTTGTCTATGGTTTGATTTCTGATGAACATCCTAGTGAGAATAAAAAAACTAAAAAAGACTTAGCTATTAAAGGTCAAGAGGAGTATGGTATTATTACCAATAATGGAATAATTATTGATGGTAATCGAAGAGCCACTTTATTGCGAGAATTGTTTAATGGAGAAGCTACAGCATATAACAAAAATGTAGAAGAATTTAGATGTTTTAAATGCGTTGTATTAAAAGAAGATGTTACCGAAGACGAGATAAGTTCTTTGGAAACATTGGTGCAAATTGGGAAAGATGAAAAAGTACCTTATAATCCTATAAATATGTATATAAAAATAGATAATTTGTTTAATCTAGGAAAGAATTATTCCCAGATTTCAAATCTAATGCAGGGTCGTTTTACTGAAAAAGATATAGAAAATAAGCACAAGTTATATGCGTTTATGGTAAATTACTTAGATGCTATAGGTAAACCGGACCATTTTACATTATTGGAGGGACTAGAAGACCCTTTTATTAAGACTAATAACATGATTGATAAATTGAAAAGTAAGTCGTACGCAGCTGAGTGGGATTATACAGATGAAGACATCGACGATTTTACTCAAACGTGTTTCGATTATATGAGAACCAAATATGAAGGAAAAGAATATCGATCCATACTTTTGGGTGGAGTCAATAAAAACAAAGAAAATGGAGTTTTTATTGATGAAAAAGTTTGGAAAGATTTTTATGAAAATCATAGTAATATTATAGATGCAGCTGAGGCCAAGGGAAAACTGAACAACGAGCATGATTGGAGTTTGTTAAAGCCTAATTTTCAGAGGAATCTTAGTAACGCCAATTCTAAACTTGTAGATATATTAGCAGATAAAAATGTAAGTGATTTATTAAATATTATCGAAATAAAAATTTCAAAATTAGAAGATATAGTAGATAAAAAAGAAGATTTAACGGAAGCAAATATTGAAAGTATGAAATTACTAGGAAGTCGTTTGTATAAAGTTTGGAAGCAGTTTGAGTAATGAGAATTAATAGTGTAGATAATAAAAGTATTAGTATTGAAGCGATGAGCATATCTAATCGGCAACTAAGCAGATTTAAGATAATGCTTCAAAATTCCGGTTCGGTTTTTGTTGAATATGAGAAAGACAAGGCTATAGTATCATTTGAAAATTTTGACCAATGTTTATTAGCTGAAACAATTGAAAAGATAATGACTTTCTTAATAAAATGTGATTCTAATTTAGAAGTTGATAATGAAATCACTAGAATTATCAATGAAAATAAAAATATGAAAAACGAGTCAAAAGAGATAACAAAAAAATTAGTGTTGATAAAAACACTAGATGCAACGGACAGTAATTACAATGAGTTTTGTGAAGAGTGTAATCATATATTAAGTATAAGACTAAGAGATTATCAATATATAGCGGCTTATCAATTGATCGTAGGGAAAGGCGGGTTCAATTTTTCGGTACCGGGTTCAGGCAAGACGATTATTTCTTATGCATCATATGCATATCTGAAAATATATAATAAAATTGATTCAGCATTGGTTATAGCACCTAAAAATGCTTCTATTGCATGGTACGAAGAGTATATTACTTGTTTTAATGAAACACCAGACTTTATTAATTTAGCAGATTTAACAAAGAAGGATTGTGTAGAATATTTGAATTCATCGGTAACTAACCATAAAGAAATAACTTTTATAAATTATGAAAAAATAAGATTGCTTACAAAAGATTTGTTGAACTTTGTTAATAGAAAAAATGTTATGCTTCTGGTAGATGAAGGACATAAAGTCAAAAACCCTAATGCGAAAGCTACAAAAGCCGTTCTTTTGATAGCGCATCATATTGAATATACTGTTATTTTAACTGGTACACCAATGCCAAATGGTTACGAAGATTTAAGTTCTTTAATAAAAATATATTCACCACATAATAATATATTGCCGTACAATTATTCTAAATTGAAACAGATTACTAAAAGTGAAAATAATGAAACTGCAGAAAATCGAATTATGAAAGCTATATATCCTTATTATTCAAGGGTATCAAAAAAATATTTGTTAAAAAAGGGCGAGTTAGAAGAACCAACTATTAATATTGTAAAATGTGAAATGGATACTAAACAGCAATATATTTATGATTATGTAAATGGTATTTGTAATGATATTCTCAATGAATTGGAGGATAATTTTACATTAGAACTTCATAAGGCATTAATAATTAGAAAGATGCAAGCGTCAGCCAATCCCGGTTTATTAACAAGAAGTTTACTAAAATATATAAATGAATTTAAAAGCTTATTGATGGATTACGATGAAGTTGAAATAGATAAGTTAAGTGATAAAGAATTAGCTGAACAGTATAGAGCAGCCGATAATAGAATTACAGAATCACTAAGCAACTCGAAAATTATTACAATTATTAATGAGTACCGTAATTACAATAGTATACCCATTAAGAATTTAAAAGCTGTTCAATTAGCTAAAGAAATAATTGAAACGGGTGATAAGGTTATAATTTGGGATGTGTTTGTAGATAATATGCAGGCATTAGTGGAGTTGCTGGAAGTAGATAAAATAAAAACAGTAGTAATCAATGGAAGCATTGTAGGTGAAGACAGACAAGAAGCTATAAAAAATTTCAAGGAAGGAAATGTGATGGTTATGATCGCATCTCCAGCAACTTTAGCAGAATCGATTTCATTACATAAAGCTTGTCAAAATGCTATTTACGTTAATAGAAATTATAATGCAGCGCAGTTCATACAATCTAAAGATAGAATTCATAGGATAAATATGCCGCTCAATACCACTGCCCATTACTATTTTTTAGAGAACACTAACAGCATAGATGAAATTATTGAGGAAAGGTTACAAATCAAAGAAAATAGAATGCTGCGAATACTAGATTCAGAAGAATTACTGATTGGGGAAATGGAGTCGTTAGAGAATGATAGTTTAAGCGAAGCGGATGTTAAAGCATCTTTTATTAAGTGATTATCAAGTTTATAAGATTGATAATTACTTATGTTGTTTTATTCAAAATTATGTTTATATAATTATAATGAACGAAAATAGAATTTGAAGTTTTTACTTTAACAAACATGTTTGTTGAAAATGTAATAATCAGCACTTAAAATTTAGAATGATTCTATAAAAAAATTCATACTTGTATTTACTCCGATTTACCATTAGAATAGTATAGTATAGCGATTGAAACTAAGGAGGAATATTAATGGATTTACCTAAGTGCCCTAAATGTGGCGGAGAATATGTATATGAAGATGGAAGCATGCTTATATGTCCGGAGTGTTCATATGAGTGGAACCAGGCAATTTTGGC
>JAENWG010000078.1 GCA_016650175.1 Peptostreptococcaceae bacterium
ACTAGGAAACGGAGCAGCACCTACACCAACTGAAATTGACAGAGATTCACTACAAGGTGATGACATACTAATCAATAGGCAACACTTTGTATTACATCCACGTGGCATCAAATGGACTAATACAAGCGTAGTAGGTAAGTCCCCTACAATGGCAGAAATTGAAACCGCTGCAAATTGGGAACTCGTTTATCCTGCAAAAAGTATAAGAGTAATTATATTTAAACACAGAATCGTAGCAGTATAATTAATAGAGGGTGCAAAAACCCTCTTTATTTAGAATCTAAATATTCTTTTATTGCTTGTTCAATTATTCTACTTACTGGAATCATACTTTTTTTAGAATATTCTTTTAAGTCTTTTACTAATTGAATAGGTAAACTTGTTCCTATGCGTTCTCTATTTACTAAATCATTCATTATTTATCACCTCGAATTTATTATAACATATAACATAAGAGTATTGCAACTAACATAAGTTTATGGTATAATGTATTCAGGGGGTTGGTAAATGTGGAAATGAAAATTTGTAAGATTTGTAAGAACGAATTTAAAGCTAATTTAGATAATTTTTACGCAGAAAAAAGAACTAAGTGTGGGCTTCAAGCTATTTGTAAAAAATGTTATTCAAACAAAAGCCAAAAATATCGCAGCACAGATGGTTATAAAGAAAAAGTAGCTAAACTTAGCCACAGATACTATTTAGAGAATGAAGCAAAAATAAAAGAGTATAACAAAAACTATTATATTGATAATAGAGAAGTTTTAATTGTTAATTGTAAAGAATATGGTTTTAAAAATAAAGAAAAGAGGGCTATTGATGCTAAAATTTATAGAAATAAAAATTCTGAAATTATAGCAGTTAAAAGCCACTTAAAGTATTTGAGAAATGCAAAGTCCATAAGTGAAAAAGGCAAAATATACAGAATAAAAAACAGAGTTGCAATAAGAAAATGGAAAGCACAAAGTGAAGAGGTTAGAAGAACAAGGATTAAAGGCGGTATATGTAATTTCACTTATAAAGATTGGAATAAGTGCATTTCTTATTTTGATAATAAATGTGCATATTGTGGCAAAGAATTAAAATTAGAAAAAGAACACTTTGTTCCTGTGGCTAATAGTGGGGATTACACGAAGAATAATATTATACCAGCTTGTAGACATTGCAATAGTAGCAAGGGTAGTAAATCATTTTTTAAATGGTATCCTAAGTTTAGACATTATAGCAAAAAACGTGAAAAATTAATATTGAAATATTTAGACTATGATAACGAAATTCAACAAATGAAAATTATTTAACATCTTAGAGATAAGGTGTTTTTATTTTGAAACCAAAAGGAGGAATTTATTTTGGGGCTGGCATCGTTCAATAAAGCAAGAAAGCAACAAGCAGAATTAAAAGCAAAAGAAGTTGAAGAAGAAATAGAAGTTATTGAAGAGGTTGGAGAAATAACGACAGAGGAAATTGAAGAAGTAGTTGAAGAAGAAATAGAAGAAAAAGTAAAAAAGAAAAGTAAAAAGAGGTGATTTAATTGACCGCTGATGATATTAAATTGTTACTTAATATAGATATATTAAATGTAAGTAAAGATGCTTATTATGATGCTATGGTCCCTATTCTCTTAGAAGTAGCAGAGGATAAAACTAATAGAGATTTTAGTGTTACTATTCCAGGTGGTGTAAAACTATTTATCGCTAGAGGTATTCAATATCTTGATGGTGTTAAAAGTGGAATTGCTTCAAAATCCATAGGTGATTTAAGTTTATCTTATGTCAATAATCCAATGGGACTGCCTAACGATATTATGGGATTGTTACCCAGAGCGTTGGTGAAGTTTGTATGATTGAGGAATTTGAAGAATACTTTGAGGATATCTTAATCAAAAGACTTACAGTTACTATTGGAACTTTTGGAAATCTAGTTACTTCATGGAATGATTTAGATGCTATACAAGGCTATATAAGGACTTTAAATGGAAATGAGAGAGTTAGTACGGACAAAGTAACTGTATACTCTACACACAAAATGTACTGTTATATTACAGACATCATTGAAGCTGATAGAGTTGTTTATAAAGGTCATTTATATGATGTTAAATTGATTGATAATAAAAGAGAATTTTATCAAATTAGTTTGGAGTTGATAGAATGAGTTTTAGAAGTTATCGTAGAGAAGTTTCAGCTGAAATGACTAGGGCAGAACAAAGGGCACTTGAAAAGATAGGCTTATATGTTGATGGTGAAGCAGTTTCGAGAAGTCCGGTTATAAGTGGTAGGCTTAAAAGTTCGTGGGAACATGAGGTGCAAGAAAAGAGTGTTATCGTTGCAAATAATACAGAATATGCCGCCTTCGTTGAATTTGGAACGAGCAGACAGAGAGCACAGAGAATATTGACCGGGTCAGTAGAAGAAAATGTAGATAACATAAGAAGTATCACAGAAAGAGAATTACACAGAGTGGGTGGATAAATGATGGACTTACTTACTTTTATATATGAACAAATACAATCAGTTTATACTAAAACTTATTTTGAGAAAGCACCACAAAACACAGAATATCCTTATGTAGTTTACCATATGCCTAACACTAGTGAGGTAGAAGTAAGAGAGGATACAGTATTAGAAATTGATATATGGACTAACACAGGCGATATAGTGGAATTAGAAACTATTACAGATAATGTAGATAAAAAACTAAACAGGTTATCAAATTTAGATGCTAATTTCCAATGCAAAATATATAGGGATAATCCTTATAAATTAAATATACCAGATGAAGATCCAATAATAAATAGACGTAGATTAAGATACAATATTAAATTATATAGGAGGAGTTAGAATGAACGGATATACAGCAGAATCACCAAAACATTTTATGTTAGATTCGGGCGCATTTTATAAAAACTTTGACATGGCAACAGATACAGTAGCAACCGCAGCTGCTAAATTACTAGGACTTACAAGAGGTGGTGGAGAGTTCTCCGCAGTGCCTACAGTTAGAGCTATTATAGCGGATGGAATTAAAGAAAATACTGCCGGGTTTAATCGTATCGATAATTGGGTTGTAACACTAAAAGGCACAATGTTAGAGATGACTACCGCTAATTTTCAAGCATTACTAGGAACTGCGGAAGTAGATTCAACAACTGATCCAACATATGATGCTATAACTGCAAAATCAGAAATAGCACTAGAAGACTATCTTACTAATATTACTTATATAGGTACTATTAGCGGATCAGCTTTACCTGTTATAATTCAAGTTTCAAATGCTATCAATCTGCAAGGATTAACGCTTGCGAGCGAAGATAAGAACGAGGGTACAATGGAAGCATTATTTACGGGGCATTATGGTCCAACAACACAAGGAGTAGTACCATTTACTATTTATAATCCTAAAATTCCTAGCGATACAGTACCACCTACAGTTACAGTAGTTCCTGCTGATTCAGCAATAACG
>JAENWG010000027.1 GCA_016650175.1 Peptostreptococcaceae bacterium
ATAAAAAATAGAGAAACTTACAAAAATGAGGTAAACAATGTATAAACTTTCGATTAATGAAATTATCGAAAAAATTAATAAACAAGAGGTGTTTTCAGCAACTGCAGATAACGGTGGTTTTACTATTATTATTGAAAAGTATGTGCCGTTTATTTGTGCTGCCATACATAATGGAAACGAGCTAAAAGAAAATTTAGCTGATAAATGTTTATTAGATAAAAAATCCAGGTGGAATGAAGAAGACCCTTTGACGGGTGACTTTATAGAATCATTACCAATACGAATTATAGCTAATGATTCTAGGTATGAGTACGATCTTAATAGACAAGAAGATGAGGCCATATATGATATAGCATGGGGAAAGCCTGTATGGAAAGAAGAGTTGAGTACTTCAGAAAAAGCACAAAGTCTGGAAAAGCACAAAGAATTTTATATTGTTTTAAAAGCTTTAGTCGAAAAGATTGAAGAAAAATTTGGAGCTAGTATTGTTTATGATGTCCACTCATATAATTATAGAAGGAGTGATATTCACGAAGAGTATCCTGTTTTTAACTTAGGAACAGAAAAAGTTGATAAAAACAAGTACTCAAAATATGTAAATAGGTTTGTAAAAGAACTTAGTAAAATAAAGTTTGAAAACATTGAAAATAGAGTAGCAGAAAATGAAGTCTTTTTTGGGAGAGGATATTTTGCTAAATTTATTACAGAGGCATTTGATAATACGGTTGTATTACCATTAGAAGTTAAGAAGATATATTGTGACGAGAACAACGGAGATATATTTTCGGGTGTAGTAAATGAAATTTCAGAGGGTATGAAAAGAGCAATCATTTCGACTTCTTTATATTTCATTAATAATGAAACAAATTACAAAGTTAACAATAAAGCTAAGCTTCTTTCGAATATTGATGACCCAGTACATATCGCCATTGACAAAAAATTATATGCTTTATTAAGGAACTTTGAAACGTTGGTATATGTCAATCCAAGAAACTTAGAACACTCTAAGAAAATATTTTTTGATTCACGTTATAGAAAAGAACCAGATTTTAAATATATACCACTTAGGATTGATCCGTATGAATTGAAAAAAAGCTTATATCAATTACCAATTACAGATATGCAAGATGTATCTATACAATCACTGTATAAAGAGATTATTAGAGAATACTCTGTTACAATAGATATGCTAGCATCAAGAGGAACGGACGAATTTTTATACAATTCTCTAAAACTATATGGTAAGCCTGATAGGGTTGATGTTATGAATGCGAACTATATCATTCAATCATATGGTAAAGATAATGAGGGAGATAAGAATTTAGTAAAAGAAGATATTTACAACATGTTTTCAGAGGAACTTAAAAGCTGGAATATGGGCGGTAAAATAGTGTTTCATAAAAACATGGCGGCTCGAATTATGGTTAATTCAGCGAAAAAAACACTTGTTATTAATGATAAAGCTGAATTTAATAAAAATGATATCAAATTGCTTTCGCAACATGAATTAGGAATACATATGTTGACTACAATGAATGCAAGTAATCAACCTCTCAAGTTTTTATCATTAGGGACACCTAATAATGTAGAAACACAAGAAGGCGTGGCTGTTCTTGCTGAATTTTTAACAGGTACAATGCACATAAATAGGCTTAAGGATTTAGCATATCGAGTTATTGCTGTTAATAAGGTGATTAAGGGTGATAGCTTTAGAGAGATATTTGAGTATTTTATGGAAGAACACGATTTTGATAGAGACAAAGCATTTAATCTAACTGCACGTGTTTTGCGTGGAGGAGGTTTTACTAAAGACTATCTTTATTTAAAAGGGTTCATAAAAATATATAATTACTTTATATCGGGTAAATCGATGCAGGAGTTTCTAATTGGTAAAACATCTATTGAATATATTGATTTGATAAATGAGTTATTTAGTAGAGGATATATAAAGAAACCTAAATATACTAATGAAATATTTGAAAATGGGGAAATTGATGATCCGATTATAGAATATATTCTAAAAGGAACTAAATAAATATCTTGTAATTAGAAGCATAATTACAAGATGTTTTTTTATAAATTTATACTAACATTAATACTGATAAGACGTATAATATATTGGTAGTTGTTTAAGAACACAGAAGAAGGTATTGATATGAAGAAAGTTTTATTACTTACTACAGGAGGAACTATAGCTTCGATTAATGGAGATAGGGGATTACAACCTGAAATGGATTCAGCTATGCTATTAGATTATGCTAGCGAGCTTCGGAAGTATTATGATATAGATACTAAAGATTTATTAAATTTAGATAGTTCTAATATTCAAGCTGAAGAATGGCAAACAATAGCACAAGCTGTATATAAAAACCTAGACAAATACGATGGAATAGTAATTACGCATGGAACGGATACTATGGCTTATACCGCATCTATGCTTAGCTATATGCTATATAATTTAAATAAACCAGTAGTACTAACAGGTTCTCAATTGCCAATAGATCACCTTTTAACTGATGCTAAGAACAATTTATACACAGCCTTTTCGGCTGTAGAAGCCAATATTATGGGTGTATCTGTAGCTTTTAATCATAAGATTATAAACGGTTGCAGAGCTGTAAAAGTTAGAACTTTGGGTTTTGAAGCCTTTGAAAGTGTAAATGCTGAATATCTTGGAGAAACTACGGCTATGGGTCTTAGAGTGAACCACGATAATGCCGATAGAGAGAGAAGCGGTAAGGTAGAGCTTTATGATAAAGTGTCAACTAAAGTATTTTTATTAAAATTGGTACCAGGTACAGATCCGCAGATATTAGAGATGCTAAAAGGTTTGGGATATAGAGGCGTTGTCGTGGAAACCTTTGGACTTGGTGGTATGCATTTTATTAGAAGAAATCTCTTAGAAGGTATTAAAGAACTTGTATCAGAAGGAATATCAGTGGTCGCTTGTAGCCAGTGTCTATATGAGACTAGTGATTTTTCAATATACGAAGTAGGAAAGAAATTATTAGATTGTGGTATTATTACGGCTAGAGATATGACTAGTGAAGCAGCAGTTACAAAGCTTATGTGGGCTCTTGGACAAACTGATGATTTACTGGAAATTAAAAATATATTTAATACAAACTTTGCAGGGGAAGTTACTATTTTGGAGGTATGATATGACTTATTCACCAAACTTAACATCGGCTTTTTCAAACACTAAAAATAGAAGCGATATACTATCACCACAATCGGGGATGTGTTCACTTTGTGCAGAAGGCTGCGAAGGAAGATGCGAACTCGGACTTGCTGCAGTTTTAGGAGCTAGAACAGTTTATCCTACGACTACTGGCACTAATCAGGTGGCCTCAGAAAAGGACTACCCTTTTGATTATTCACATTTCAATATAAATGGTAGAGTATTTGGAGCGGTTGGCATAGAAGAAGAAAATGCTCATATATTTAATGTAAATTTAGAAGGTGAGTATGGTTATGAGAACAAGGTAAAAACAAAATTACCTTTTTTTTTACCTGCACTAATTAAACTTAACTGGAAAGACTATTTTGGCGGAGCAGCTATGGCAGGAGTCCCATGTGTAATAGGGGAAAGTGCTATAGATAAAGATCCAAATTTAGAAATGAAAAATGGCAAGATAATTAAATTTGATTGGTTAAGTGAAATAGTTGAATCGTTTTGCAAATACGACAGAGGTTATGGGCAGATAATACTTCAGTGTAATTTTGAAGATAATATGTTTGGGCTTCCTGAATATGCTATTGAGAAAAAAGGCGTAAAAGCTATTGAATTTAAATTTGGGCAAGCAGCTAAAGGGACTCAACCAGTTAATAAAATGGAAAGTTATGAGCAGGCAGTTAAACAAGCAAAAATGGGATACATAGTTAACCCTAATCCTTTAGATGAAAGCGTTAAAGAGGCTTATGAAAAGGGTGTTTGCCCTAACTTCTATAAATATGCTAGACTTCCAATGTGGACTGAAGAGCATTTAGAAAAAAGGATTCATGAACTTAAACAAATAGGACTTAAAAATGTGTATTTTAAAATGGCAGGCTATGATGTAAAGGATATCGAAAGAGTTATAAAAATAGCTAGCAATTTAAAAGTAGATATGTTAACATTTGATGGTGCCGGTGGCGGGAGTGGATATAGCCCTTGCAAAATGATGAATGAATGGTCATATCCTACAGTAGTACTTGAAAAAATAGTCTGCGATGTTTTAGACGAGTTAGATGATAATGAATTTAAACCTGCGATTACTATTACTGGAGGATTTGCTTCAGAAGATCAAGCATATAAAGCTCTTGCGTTAGGTGAAGGAAGAATAACTCACGTTGGTTACTGTAGAGCAGCTATGGCGGCGGCAATGGCAGGCAAAAACATAGGTGAAAAGATAAATGAGGGAAAAGTTCCTGAATACTTAAAAAAATACGGTAATAACGTGGAAGAGATATATGGAGATTTACCAGATTTAAGAGCAATATATGGTAAAGAAGCAAATAAATTTTCACCAGGAGCGATAGGAACATTCTCTTATCTAAATAAATTAGGGTTTGGAATTAAGCATTTTGCGGCACTTAACAGGAAGTTTGATATAAAATACTTAGATAGAAATGATTTAATCCCTTTAACAGCAGATGCAGAAAAACTTATGTTTAAGTAGATGCAATCAGGGTATTTATCTAAAGTAGGCTTTAATATAAATATATTACTATACGTGGAGGACACAAATTGAATTTATTGGAAATGAAAAATGTTGGCGTAGATATAAAAGATGATGTAAACAACAACAAGGAAATACTTAAAGATGTCTCACTTGAATTTGAAGCGGGTAAGATATATGTAATTACCGGGCCTAATGGCGGGGGTAAATCTACTTTGGCTAAATGTATAATGGGTATAATGCCACAAAACACCGGTAAGATTTACTTGGATGGAGAAGATATTTCCGACTTGAGTATTGTAGAAAGAAGCAAAAAAGGAATAGGTTATGCATTTCAGACACCTGCTAAATTTAAAGGGCTCAAGGTAGGAAACTTATTAAAGCTTGCAAAAGGAGATTCGGAAAATAGCATTGAGCAGACGCTAAGAAATGTAGGTCTCAACCCTGAGGAGTATTTGAATAGAAGCATAGATAATTCGTTTTCAGGGGGAGAGCTTAAGAGAATTGAATTGGCTAGTATATTAATTCAAGACTTAAAACTAGCACTGTTTGATGAGCCTGAAGCTGGTATTGATTTATGGAGCTTCAAATTACTTATTAAAACTTTTAAAAGGTTAAATAGATTTACAGACACTTGTATAGTAATAATTTCGCACCAGGAAAGAATTATGGAAATGGCGAATGAAATAGTGGTAATAGATAAAGGTGAAGTAGCTCAAAAAACTGTTAAAAACAAGTTACTTAGCATTCTAAATAGTAATGATTTAGACAATTGTGAACTGACATGTTGTGAAAGAGGTGAGCTCTGTGGCGAATGAAATTAATAAAGAAGGCAGAAGCTTGCTCGAAATAATAGCTGAGACCGGTAAAATACCAGAAGCCATGAATATTAGAATGAATGGTCACAGCTGTGAAAGAAGAGTTTCTCCTAATATAGATATAAAGAACAAGGAAAATAAACCCGGTATAGACGTAATAGTTAAGCCTAATACTATCGGAGAAGTTGTTAGTATTCCTGTAGTAATTACAGCTGGGAATATTAATGATAAGGTATATAATACTATTGATATCGGAGCAGGTTCGGATGTAACTGTAAGCGCAGGATGTGGAATACATAATGATTCTGATGATTGCTCTAGGCACGATGGTATTCACGATTTCATAATTAGAGAAAATGCTAAGGTTAAATATATCGAAAACCATTATGGCGAAGGAAATGGTTCAGGAGACAATGTATTAAACCCTGAAACAAGAATAGAATTAATGGAAAACGCTATTGCGGAATTGGATATGACACAAATAGAAGGCGTAGATAGCACAATTAGATTCACGAAAATAATTCTTCATGATAATGCAAAAATAGTAGTTACAGAAAGGCTTATGACAAGTGGTAATCAAAGAGCAGACTCTACTATAGAAGTGATTATTGATGGTGAAAATGCTTCGGCACAGATTATCTCGCGTTCGGTAGCTAAAGGTAATTCAGTACAGAATTTCTTTATGAGTCTTACAGGTAATGCTAAATGTAAGGGTCATATACAATGTGATTCGATTATAATGGACAATGCTAAAGTGGCTTCAACGCCTAAGATATATGCAGCTAATACTGATGCAGAGCTTATACATGAAGCGACAATAGGTAGAATAGCTAGTGATCAATTAACTAAGCTTATGACGATAGGAATTACCGAAGAAGAGGCAGAAGACATAATTATTAAAGGTTTCTTAGATTAATACAAAGCCGGTACTTTATAAAAAGTACCGGCTTTTTTAGTGTGTGCCCAGCATGGACACAATCTTAAGGGTTAGAGTCCCTAGTCTGCCCTGGTAGTGGGAAAGGCATAGCCGAAGGCAAGGGTGTCGTAAGCGATTGCGAATCTAAAGGAAGCCGGGATGGCAAATCTCTGGTCTGACGAACAGAAATCACATAAGGCTACAGTTAAGGATAAGGCTGCACTACAAGTCAAAGTCCAATAACTACTCGGAATTAACTGTAGTAAATGTGGCAGATATATGGAGAGGAAGATTGTGTTCTTACCTGGGGAGGTCTCGTGGACATAGCCAAAGCAATACAATATTTGTGGCTATGGTTGAAATAAGATTTGTCATGAGAAGTCAGCAGAGGCCATAGTAACAGTGCGGCATAAGACGTATTGGGAAGGGCTGAACTTTAGGAGATGTGTGTAAATGAATGTAACCAAGAATGAAAATAAGGACAGACAACTTCATATTGAGGACTATCTGCAAATGGTATCTGCGGAGCAGAAAGAGTATGCAGAAGTGTCCGCTCATTCGAGGATTGCTGAAAACAACGACATCATCACAGATTTAAAGACGGACGAACAGATGGAACAGATTTTACAACCAGACAACTTGAACAAGGCATATAAGAAAGTGAAATCAAATAAAGGAGCAGGTGGAGTAGATGGGATGAGCGTGGATGGACTGCTAACGTTTCTCAAAAACAACAAAAATCAACTTATCCAAAAATTAAAGGACGGGAAATATAAACCTGTCCCAGTCCGAAGGGTAGAGACACCAAAAGAAACAAGAGGGGAATTTCGAAAATTGGGAGTACCGACAGTAGTTGACCGGGTATTTCAACAGGCAATTACGCAAGTGCTTTCCTCAATATATAAGCAAAGTGAAATATCTTGGCTACAGTTTCTATAGATACAAAGGGAAATGTAGGTTGAGAGTACATCCGAAAACAGTGGCAAAAATGAAAGCAAAGTTGAAAGAACTTACATCTAGAAGTAACGGGTGGGGAAATGAATATAGAGCATTTAAGTTAACGCAATTCATAAAAGGATGGATAAATTATTTTTCACTTGCGGACATGAAGAGCTTGCTCAAGAAAATGGATGAGTGGTTGCGTCGTAAAATCAGGGCTATTTATTGGAAGCAATGGAAGAAAACCAAGACGAAATATCAAAAGATTAAGAAGTTTGATTTGCCTGAATGGAAGGTACATGAACTAGCCAACTGTCGCAAAGGAATATGGCGGTCAGCAATAATGCTGAATTGTGTACTTACAAACAAAGAAATAGCCAACCTAGGATATATATCCATGGCTGACTACTATCTGAAAATATGTGAAAACTAGAGAAGCGCCGTATACGGAACCGTACGTACGGTGCTGTGGTAGGAGGTAGATAAAATAATTATCTACCTCCTACCCGATTATTTCATTAATTTACAGATTAGGTTACTGAATTCTACAGGATCTTCAATAGACATACCTTCGATTAGAAGGGCCTGATCATATAAAAGGTTAGCATAGTCGCTAATCTTTTCTTTGTCTTCAGCAGTAACAGCTTTCGTTAAACCTTCAAAGAATTCGTGGCTTTCGTTTAGTTCTAATATCTTTTCTGCTTGCATATCCGAGAACTCTTTATTTCCCTGAGCTTCAGCTTGGGATTTTAGTATCTTTTCCATTTCGATTGATAAACCTTCGCCGGAAGAGAAACAAACGGGATGGTTTTTAAGTCTGGTTGATAATATTACAGAAGTAACTTTATCTCCTAAAGCTTCTTTAACTGCATCTAACACACTTTTGTTAGCTTCGTTTTTTTCTTTTGACTCTTTCTTTTCTTCATCTGTTAATTCTATGCCAAGGTCTTTATCAGAGACGCTTTTAAATTCCTTATCATCATACGATGTAATGATTTTAAGAGTGAATTCATCGACTTCTTCTGTGCAGTATAAAACTTCATAATTCTTATCTACTATAGATTCTAGCTGAGGCATTTTATCGATTTTGTCAATCGATTCGCCTGTAGCATAGTATATATATTTTTGATCTTCTTTCATTCTTTCTACGTATTCTTTAAGAGTTACTTGTTTCTTTTCTACATTAGAATAGTAAAGAAGCAAATCTTTTAAACTGTCTTTTTTAGCTCCGTAACCTTCATAAGCTCCAAATTTTAATTGAGTACCAAACATTTCAAAGAATTTATCATAATTTTCTCTGTCGTTTTTTTGCATTTCCATAAGTTCAGAGTTTATCTTCTTTTCAAGTCTTGTTGCGATAGCTTTAAGTTGTCTGTCTTGTTGAAGCATTTCTCTTGAAATGTTTAATGATAAATCTTGAGAATCTACAAGACCTCTTACAAAACCAAAATAATCAGGCAACAAATCTGCGCATTTATCCATGATAGAAACTCCGCTCGAATAAAGCTGAAGACCCTTCTGATATTCTTTAGAATAGTAGTTATATGGTACTTGACCAGGGATAAATAAAAGTGCATTATATGAAATTACACCTTCTACATTAGTTGAAATTACTTTTAGTGGATCTGTCCAATCAAAGAACTTTTCCTTGTAGAATTCGTTGTACTCTTCGTCGGTAATTTCGCTCTTGTTTCTTTTCCAGATAGGGACCATACTATTTAGCTTATCATCTTCAAAGTAAGCTTCATACTTTGGTTCGTAATCTTCCTTTTCTTTTTCTTCATCTGTTACTTCAATAGGTTTTGATTTTTCACAAAGCATTACTATTGGGTAGCGAATGTAATCGGAATACTTTTTAACTAGATTCTTAAGAGCATATTCATCTAAGTATTCTGAGTAGTGTTCATCTTCAGTATCATTTTTTAAAGTTAATATAAGTGTAGTTCCTATTTCGTCTTTTTCACTTTCTTTTATGGTGTAGCCATCGACTCCTTCGCTTGTCCAAAGATGAGCTTTTTCATCATCTTCAGTTTTAGATAGTACTTCGATTTTATCACTAACCATAAATGCGGAGTAAAATCCTACACCGAATTGACCGATGATATCAATTTCTTCATTACTATCTTTGTTTTCGTTTTTAAAATCAAGAGAACCACTGCTTGCGATAACGCCTAAGTTGCTTTCTAATTCTTCTAAGGTCATGCCGATACCATTATCGGAAATAGTCAAGGTGTTGTTAGATTTATCAGGAGTTATCCTTATTTCAAAGCTATCTCTAGATAAACCTGTTTGCCCTTCAGCTGATGCTTTAAAATATCTCTTATCGATAGCATCACTAGCATTGCTGATGATTTCTCGTAAGAATATTTCCTTGTGTGTGTAGATGGAGTTGATCATCAAATCCAGTAGTTTTTTTGATTCTGCCTTAAATTGTTTTTTTCTCATTTTAATTACCTACCTTTTATGTATTGTTGCCTGTTAGCACTCTAACGAGGCGACTGCTAAAAAGATATTATACCTATTTGACCTAAAATGCAATAGCGTAATAGAAACATCACAAATATTTCATATTTATTCAATACAAATTACCTATACATCTAGGGTTATTTTAATTAGTATTTCCCGAGACTATCTTAAGAAAACATAGTATTGACACTATTTAGAATGTGTGATATTATTCAATGATAATTGAATAATTTATCAAGTGTGAACATTAAATTCACATAAGGAAGATGGTTATACCACACGGTTCCGCCACTGTATGCGATTAAATTCGTTAGTCAGGAGACTTGCTTGATAAAATTAGTAACTAACGGAAAATTAGCTATGCTACTATGCTACTATGCTCTAAAACTTAGAGAAAATTTTACAGAAAAACGGTCTGTTTGCGCAGGCCGTTATTTTAATGTATTAATTAAATATTAGAATAAAAACGAGATTGCTAGTTGGCCAATTACTGTTATGTAAATCTAAGAAGTTATAATATTGTATTAATAGGAGGAATTTATGAAGAAATTAAATTTAAAATTGTTAGTACTTATGCTAGCAATGGTATTAAGTATGGGAATGATGACAGCGTGCGGTGATTCTACTGAAAGTGAAGAGTCGGAAGCGGCTATTACAGTTACTGATATGACAGGTAATGAAATTAGTTTAGATGCTGTACCAGAAAAAATAGTAGTTTTAACGCCTAGTGATTGTGAAATTCTTTATGCCATCGGAGCAGGAGATACTGTAGTCGGACGTGGTGAATACTGTGATTATCCTGAAGAAGTACTTGACATAGTTACTGTTAAATCGGGTGATGATACTAACATGGAAGAAGTGATTGCATTAGAACCTGATGTTATAGTTATGGGTACTATGGCGCAAACAGAAGACCAAGTTGCTGCTTTAAAAGACGCAGGCATTGAAGTTTATGTTTCAGATTCTAAAACTATAGCTGATACTTACGAAAACATAGAACTAATGGGACAACTTACAGGACATGTTGATGAAGCTGCTACTGTAGTTGAAGAGATGAAGACAAAATTTGCAGACGTAGAAGCAAAAGTAGAAGCAAGTGATCCTGATAAAACTATTTATTTTGAAGTTTCACCTTTAGAATATGGTCTATGGACAGCAGGTACTGATACTTTCATGGATGAAATTTCAACGATGCTTGGAGTGAAAAATGTGTTTGAAGATATATCTGGATTTGGTGAAGTTTCTGAAGAGCAAGTATTAGAACGTAATCCTGATTTAATAGTAACTACTACTATGTATTTCGGAGAAGGACCTACGCCTGAAGAAGAAGTTTTAGCAAGAGCTGGATGGACTAGTGTTACAGCTATCAAAGATGGAATGGTTTATAATGCTGATTCTAATATGATAACTAGACCAGGACCTCGTCTTGCAGATGCAGCAGAAGCGCTATATGAGTTTATTTATTAAGTAGGACTGTAAATGGCGGCTTGAGAAAGCCGTCATGGGTATAAAATTATGAGAAAAAAAACGAATTTTACATTAACAGAATATATTTTATGTAGTGCATTGGTAATAGGAATATTTTTACTGTGCTTATGCGTAGGAAGTGTAAACATCCCTCTTAAAGAAACGTGGAATGTAATACTTTCTGTTTTTGGTATAGAAGAAGCAAACAGCAGAGTTTATTATTCTATCCTAATAAATGTTAGAATACCGAGGATAATGAGCGTAGGATTAGAAGGTGCAGCCCTTTCTATATGTGGAGCAGGAATGCAGGGGTTACTTAGAAACCCTTTAGCCGATGGTTCAACACTTGGAGTATCAGCAGGAGCTTCATTAGGTGCAATAATTGCGATAGTATTCGGATGGAATTTCGACTTCTTCATAGGTGACACTACAATGATTATGGCAATGATAACTGCTTATGCATCGCTAATGTTAATACTTACAATAGCATATAAACTGGATTATTCATTAGCAACTAATACTATAATACTGGTAGGTGTAATATTTTCTATGTTTGCGGGTAGTTTAATTAGCTTACTTATTACCTTTGCGCATGATAAGATTAATACAATAATATTTTGGACTATGGGATCACTAGCAGGAGCTGATTATTCAGATGTATTGTCACTTACCATAGCATTGGTAGTATGCAGTTTTGCTATATTAAGGCATGCTGATGAACTTAATGCATTTGCAATAGGTGAAGATAATGCAAGAAATATTGGAGTTGATGTGAGACGAACTAAGCTTGTAGTGCTAATATTCGTATCTATACTAATTGGAGTATGCGTAGCAATAGCAGGAACTATTGGTTTTGTTGGTCTTGTAATACCACACATATCGAGAATGATTTTTGGACCTAATCATAAAAAACTTATGCCAGCTAGCATGTTTTTCGGTGCGACATTTTTAATGTTAACTGATTTGATAAGCCGTACACTGTTTTCACCGTTAGAATTGCCACTAGGCGTAATAACGTCACTAATAGGTTCGGTGGTATTTGTTTACATTTTCTATAAATCGAGAGAGGTGAGATAAATGATAAAAATCAACAACCTTACCGTAGAATTTGGTGATAAAAAAATACTTAACGATATAAGTTTTAGCGTACATGAAGGTGATTGGCTTATGGTGGTCGGACCTAACGGAGCAGGTAAGAGCACAATTGTAAATGCAGTAAGTAAAGCGGTGCCATACACGGGCGACATATACTTAAAAGAAAAGAATATAAGAGACCTTAAAAGTATAGAACAAGCGAAGATTATGGGAGTGTTAAATCAAAGTCATAATGTTGCATATTCTTTTACTGTAGAAGATATAGTTAAACTGGGTAGATACGCTAATAAAGGCAAATTCCTGGATTCATATTTTGATACTAATAGTTCTAAAGTGGAAAGAGCAATAGAGATAACAGGACTTAATGAAATTAGGTATCAGTCAGTTTTAACACTTTCTGGAGGCGAATTACAAAGAACCTTTTTAGCACAACTTTTTGCGCAAGACCCAGAGATTCTAGTACTAGATGAACCTACCAATCATTTAGATTTAGTATATCAAAAGCAAATATTTTCTTTGGTAGAAGATTGGATTAAAGAGAATAAATGCTGTGTAGTATCCATAGTCCACGATCTTAGTTTAGCAAAAAAATATGGTAACAAAGCGATGCTTTTAAATCATGGGGAAATAGTAAGAACTGGTGATGTTTCTGATGTTTTTAGCAAAGAAGACTTAAAAAAAGTATATAATATGGATGTTTATGGATGGATGAATGACTTAGCGGAAGTTTGGAAAGATTAGGGTTTGGTTAATTATATATATCAAGTTTTTTCGGTATAAGTTGAATCTTGTATTGAAAAAACTTTTTTTTATGATATATTTGATAGAGACATATGTAATAAAAAAAAGGAGAATAGCAAATGGAAAACTTAAATAACTTAAAACCAGAAAAGGTATTCAAATATTTTAAAGAGATAGTAGCGATACCGCATTGCTCTAAAAACGAAAAACAACTTAGTAATTATATAGTTGATTTTGCAAAAGAAAGAGGCATTAAATATATCCAAGATGATGCATTTAATGTGATTCTATTTAAAGATGCCACTGCGGGCTATGAAAAAGCTGAACCTATAATTTTGCAAGGTCATATGGATATGGTATGTGAAAAGGTTTCAGGTTCTTGTCATGATTTTGCTAAAGACGGATTAGACATATATGTAGATGGAGATTTTCTAAAAGCTAAAGATACTACGCTCGGTGGAGATAATGGTATAGCAGTAGCAATGATATTAGCTTTATTTGATAGTGATGATGTAGAACATCCTAGAATTGAAGCTATCATAACCACTGATGAAGAAACCGGATTATTCGGAGCAGAATCAATAGACGTGTCAATGCTTAAAGGTAAGAAATTAATAAATATAGATTCAGAAGAAGAAGGAATCTTTACTGTTAGTTGCGCTGGAGGTATAACAGCAATAGGCAATTTACCTGTTTCGAGAAAAGAAGTCTCAGGAATAAAAGCAACCTTGAAGGTTGGAGGATTATTAGGCGGTCACTCTGGGATGGAAATAGATAAAGAGAGAGCGAATGCTTCAAAATTAATAGCAAGAGTCTTAACTTCTCTTGGTGAGGATTTCAAGTTTGTTATTAACACTTTAGAAGGTGGTTCTGCTGATAACGTAATAACTAAAGAAGCAGTTTCAGAATTAATTTTGCTAGAAGATGATTATGATGATTTTTCTTTAGCAGTTTCTAAATTAAACGATAAAATTAGGCATGAATATAAAGCGGTGGATAAAAATATAAATATAGCTGTTATAAATCAAGGTAAGGATACTGTAAATGCGCTTAGTAAGATAGATTCATACAGAGCTATTTCTTACGTAAATCTATATCCTCAAGGGATTCAAAACATGAGTAAAGAAATCGAAGGCCTAATAGAGACTTCGCTTAACTTAGGAGTAATTAAACTAGAAGAAAGCGAGTTTAAAACAGTTTCAGCTATAAGAAGCGCTGTTCAAACTAGGTCTGATTATGTAGCTGAAACTTTAGTAAACTTAACTGCTGTTATGGGTGGAAAAATGGAATTTGATGGAGGTTATCCTGGTTGGGAATATATGGCGGATTCAAAGCTTAGAGAAACTATGATAGCGGTATACAAAAAGATGTATTCTAAAGAGCCTGAAATAATGGCGATTCATGCAGGCTTGGAGTGCGGATTCTTTGCACAAAAAATAAAAGATGTAGATTGTATATCCATAGGACCTTGGATTTATGATGTACATACGCCTGATGAAAAGCTGAGTATTTCTTCTACGAAGAACACATATGAATTTTTGTTGGAAGTGCTTAAAGCTTTTAAATAACACATATAGTTTAAGCAATTCAAAAGGCGCTGAATTTTTTCAATTCAGCGCCTTTTTTCATTTCGTATAGTTATTTTAATGCAGCAAGAAGTGCATTTATGTCATCATCAGATGTTCCCCAACCTGTAACGAACCTAACGGCAAAGTCATCTGGGTTTTCTACTGCAGACCAACTTTCAAAAAGGAATTCTTCATCATGTAGTTTTTCAATCTTTGATTTGGGTAAAATTGGGAATACTTGATTAGTGCATGAGTCACTTAGAAAATCATATCCTAAATCTGAAATACCATTTCTAAGTTTTTCAGCCAAGTCATTTTCATGTGCAGCAATCTTAAAGAGTAGACTATCTTCTCCACCGTTTAGAAGTGCCCCGAATTGTACTCCTAGGAGTCGTCCTTTAGCAAGCAATCCTAAATTTTGTTTCATATAAAATCTAAAATGATCATTGATTTCATCGTTTAATATAATTAAAGCTTCTCCAAAGAGTATGCCGTTTTTAGTTCCACCTATATAAAAAGCGTCTACTAAATTTGCGATATCTTGTATACTTAAATCGTTTTCTGGACTAGTAAGCGCAGAGCCTAATCTTGCTCCGTCCATATATAAGTACAAATCGTTATTCTTGCAAAACTTTGAAAGTGCTTCGAGTTCGGCTTTCTTATATATAGTTCCTAGCTCTGTAGTATTAGAAATATATACATATTTAGGTAGTGTCATATGCTCATCTTCAAATTCATCTAAAACACCTTGAATCATATCAGGTCGTAGTTTACCGTCTTCAGTATCAAGTGCATATATTTTATGACCAGTAGCTTCGACAGCTCCAGTTTCATGCATATATATATGACTTGTATGAGGTGCAATAACACACTCATATGGTCTTAAAGTGGCTGCAATGGTTATTACATTAGCAGGAGTGCCACCAACTAGAAAATGGATGTTTGCATCGGGTTTGCCTATTAATTGCTTAATCATACTAGCAGCATTTTCACAATGCCTGTCCATTCCGTATCCGTCAGTATGTTCAAAGTTGGTTTCAACAAGTGCCTTTAATATGTCAGGATGTGCTCCTTGACTGTAATCGCTAATAAAATATCTCATAATTTTCCCTCTCTATTTATCTTTACATACATGTTTATATTTTTTTAAAATCTTTTCCAATTGTTCATTGGTATTTTTTTCTTTTTCATATAAGTCAGCTTCATAAGGTGTTAAATCATTAATGGCTTTTATATGTTTGGCTACGGGTTTAGGTAATACTAGTATATAAATAAGTGGTGATACAACAAAGGCATCAAAAACAGTCCAGACAGCAATTAAAATAAACCAAGGTAAAAACCCGCTCAGGTTGTCGTAGAAAGCCACTAGAAGGAACATAGCGCCAATTAACCAAATTAAAGAAGTCACACAGTATTTTTCTAATTTTTTAATCTTTAGGTTAATGAATTCATCATACCAAAACTTATTCAAGCTTTTAAAAATCTTTTCAGCATATCTAAATTGTGTGTTGGCAATGTACAAACAAGCTAAATAGTCATCTACTGATACGGTTTCGGGTGGAATTATTGTCGGTCCGTATGCATTAGAATTGTAACTGTAGAAAGCTGATACTTTAAGTAAAACAGCATCTCCCAAAAAGGATAAATCAAATTTTTCTCCAGAGGTTCTTTCGATAATAAGCTGATCTCCAACCTTAAGCATAATTGTTTCGTTGTTGAAATTAGCAACGGCATAACCTTCAGCACAATAATATGAATTCATAACATTATCATAATTCTTTTCGGTTTTATTTTCCACATCAGAAGACACCACAACTGTATTTCCTTCAGCAGAGGTTACTTTTAAAGTGTTTATAAAACCCGTATTACCTTTGCGAATGATTAAATTGTAGTCACTGATTTTACCTTTGCTCTTTGTTGATTGTTCGCCCCCAAATGAATCAGTATCATATTGCTTTAAATGTACAGGAGGATTATCATCATAAGACAAATCCACTTCACCATTTAATACCATAATTATTCTGTCAAATTCAGGCAAGCTAGTAAATGTAGAATCATCATTTTCAATTGTAGAAGAGCTAAGTCTCCATATAAAACTACGCAAAGAATAATTTCCGTTTTGCGGAAAAATTGCATATTCTTCTGTAAGCCCACCTGACCAATGGGTTTTCTTTCCACTATCTTTTTTAATATAACTATATTTCATAATCGCCCTCACATCAAATTTATTTCTAGTAAATTATATCATAATTTACTGTTTAATCGAAATTTATTTTAATATATCAAACAATAATTTGAGCGTGTTGTAAAAACAACGGAAATGCAAGGCAAATATATATATAATAACAGTATAAATGAAAAAGAAGGAGAAAATTATGGAATCTAAAATGTTTTGTTATCAATGCCAAGAAGCGGCTAAGTGCAGCGGATGTACTATTTCTGGGGTTTGTGGCAAAGACCCTGAACTTGCAGGTTTGCAAGACGTATTAATATATGTAACCAAAGGATTAAGTGAAGTAACTACAAGACTTAGAAGTGAAGGTGAAAATGTAGATGAAAAGATAAATTACTATATTA
>JAENWG010000049.1 GCA_016650175.1 Peptostreptococcaceae bacterium
TGTTGGATTAACCCATTAGTATCTATATTCTACGGTTTCACTGGAATCTCAATGACTAAGATGACAGATGCAGAATATGACAAAGTTTTAGAAGAAAGAGCAAGAGAAAAAGAAGAAGCTTTAAAATCATTAGAAGCTTAATTTATTAATTAATAAACCTGGCATTAGCTGGGTTTATTTTTTTGGTTAAATTTGGTATAATACTCTGTATAAGAGATTCCCCCCCCGTTACAAAATATAGGTATTTAATATGAAAAAGAAAATTAAAACAATAGTTTTAGGAGTAACTTCTAGTATAGCGGCATATAAGATGACAGATGTGGCTAGTAGCCTAACGAAAGATGGTTACAACGTACAAGTCATTATGACTAAAAATGCTACTGAAATAATCTCACCACTTACTTTTTCAACACTCACAGGGAATAAGTGTATAGTAGACACCTTTGATAAAGACGTTAATTATAATGTGGCACATGTAGCAATTGCGAAACAAGCTGATTTGTTATTCATAGCGCCGGCTACTGCAAATACAATAGCAAAACTTGCATATGGTATGGCGGATAATATGCTTACTACTGTTGCTTTGGCATGTACATGCCCGAAGGTTGTATCGCCGGCGATGAATGTTAACATGTATCAAAACCCGGTAGTACAAAATAATTTAAAAAGGTTGACAGCTTTTGGATATGAGGTAATAGCGCCGGACACTGGAGTCTTGGCATGTAAAGATGAAGGTTCGGGAAAACTTCCTAAGACAGATGTCTTGTTAGAACACATATATAGATATACTAAATATGAAAAAGATATGAAAGGTATAAACGTACTAGTAACAGCAGGAGCAACCAAGGAAGCAATAGACCCAGTCAGATATATTACTAATCACTCTAGTGGTAAAATGGGATATGCATTAGCCCGAAACTGCATGTTAAGAGGTGCAGAGGTTACTGTTGTATCAGGTAGCGTAAGTATTGGACCTGTTCCATTTGTAAATATAATCAACGTAAAATCTTCAAAAGAAATGTTTGAAGTGGTTAAGGGGAAAAGTTCTGATCAGGATATAGTAATTATGGCAGCTGCGGTTTCTGACTATAGACCTAAAATTGTTTATGATAGTAAGCTTAAAAAGAAAGATGATGAATTAAGTATTGAGCTTGAAAGAACTGATGATATACTTTCTTGGCTGGGAGAAAATAAAAGCAGTAATCAATATATTTGTGGGTTTTCCATGGAAACCGAGAACATGCTTGAAAATAGCATAAAGAAACTCAACAATAAAAAAGCCGATATGATAGTGGCAAACAATCTCAACGAAAAAGGAGCCGGCTTTAAGAGTGATACTAACGTAGTAACGCTAATAACAACGGATGGGGTAGACGAACTTCCTATAATGTCTAAAGATGAAGTCGCAGAAAAAATAGTGAATAAAATAATGGAAATCGGCGCACCCGAATAAAGGTGCGTTTTTTATTTAACAAAAGCATTGACAAAATGATTGATATATAATAATATAAGAATATGATTATGCGTTATAGTATTAACGAAGAGGGATGTGATTACAATCAATAGTTATTTAAATGAGCCTAAACTTTTTATTAGTAAAGCAGATATATTGAGAGCGCTTTCAAATCCACAGAGGCTTTGTATAGTAAGAAACTTATCTAAAACAGAGAAGCTTTGTGTAAATGATATGAAAGTATGCCTTGATGAATCTCAACCTAATGTATCTCAACACATAGCTAAGTTGAAAGCTGCGGGTATTATTTATGGCAAACGCGACGGTAAGAATATTTATTATTCGCTATGTGAAAACGATTCTGCAGAAATTGCAAAAGATTTAATTGAAGTTCTATTCACGGAAAAATAATTTTATTAGGTATAGGAGGAAATGGTATGAAGAAGACGGATTTATTAATTATAGGTGGAAGTGCCGGTGGAATGCTAGCAGCAAGTACTGCTAGACAATCATACGGAGACATTGATATTACTATGATAAGAGAAACGGAAAAGGTTTTAGTTCCATGTGGTATACCTTATATTTTCGGTGATTTAGGAAGTACTGATAAGGATGTAGTTCCCGATACTGGTATGAATAAAGCGGGAGTTCACATTGTAATCAATAGCGCTGTAGAAATTGATCGCGAAAACAAAATAGTAAAGCTAAAAAATGGTGAAGATTGTAGTTATAAAAAACTGATAATAGCGACTGGTTCATATCCTGTAATACCAACTTTTATACCTGGATATGATTTAGATAATGTTTTTGCTATAATAAAGGATAAAAAATATTTAGATGATGTTCTTAAAAAAATGGAAACTCTAAACGATTTAGTTGTTATTGGAGGCGGATTCATTGGTGTGGAATTCTCAGAACAAATTAGAAAGTCAGGCAAAAATGTAACAATAGTAGAAATGACTGATACTTGCGTTGGTACTGCTTTTGATAAAGAATTTACAGAAGTTCTAGAAACTTCGCTAAAAGAAAACGGAATAGACTTAAGAACAGGAACTAAGGTTACTAGAATTGTAGGAGACGACAAGGTAGCTGGTGTTGAAATAGAAGGCGGAGAAGTAATACCTGCAGATATGGTAATAATGAGTATTGGAGTTAAGCCTAATACTGAACTAGCAAGAAAAGCAGGAATTGAATTAAATGTAAAAGGTGCAATCAAAGTTGACCAATATACAAGAACAAATGATCCAAATATATTTGCAGTAGGTGACTGTGCTGAAAAGAAATGTTTCTTTACAGGAAAAGATATTCCTGTTTTATTAGCATCAACTGCAGCAATGGAAGCTAAGATTGCTGGATGCAATGTATTCCAATTAAGACTTGTTAGAGCTAACAAAGGTACAATTAGTTCTTTTGCTACTAAAGTGTTTGGTAAAACATATGCAGCTGCGGGACTTACAGAAAAGAGTACAAAAGAAGAGGGCTTTATCACTTTGGTAGGTAGATGTGAAACGCCGGATCATCATCCCGGTTCATTGGCAGGAACTTCTATGATCAAGATTAAAATAGTGTTTTCAAAGTGTTCTGGAATTATTCTGGGTGCCCAGGTAATCGGAGGAGATTCTGCTTGTGAAATAATCAATGTAATTAGTATAGCTATTCAAAAAGGAATGACTGCAACTGAGTTAAATACTTTCCAAGTAGCTACTCATCCTCTAGTTTCGGCAGCACCTACTAGTTATCCTATAAATGCAGCAGCACTTAATGCGCTTTCACAAAATTGTAAGCATTTAAATGAAGATTTAGTAATATAAGTGATATAGTAGTATAATAAAGACAAGCCCCAAAAGTTCAATTGGTAGAGCTTTTGGGGCTTTAAAATGGAGGCTAAAATGGATGAATTAGTAAAATATGGTCTAGGAGAAAGATTCAAAAATGAAGCTACACTTTATCCTGAATTAATAATAGCAAGAGTCATATCTCAATCTAAAAAGCTATATAAAATTGTAGCAGATAAAGGAGAAATGTTAGCTGAAGTATCGGGAAAGTTTAGATATGAAAGTTCCGAACTTTTTGAATACCCTGCAGTTGGTGACTTTGTGATGGTTTCCTTTGAAAGGGATGATGAAAGAGCTGTTATTCATAAAGTGCTTACGAGAAAGAGCTCATTTGAGAGAACTGCAGTAGGCGTTAAAGGGCAAAGGCAAGTAATTGCGGCTAATATTGACTATATTTTCATTTGTATGTCATTAAATAATAATTTCAACCTGAGTAGAATAGAAAGATATCTATCAGTTGCATATAACAGTGGAGCTGTGCCTGTAATAGTATTAACTAAATCGGATCTTTGTGATAATTTGGATATGGCTATGGCTGAAATAGAAAGTGCCTCAGCCTTTACAGATATAATAGTTACTTCAGCATATGATGAAACAAATGAAGAATTGCTAAGGTATTTAAAGCCGGGAATAACTGTTTCATTTATTGGATCATCAGGAGTAGGCAAATCAACTTTAGTAAATAAACTAGCTGGTAAAGAAATTTTTACTACTTCGGAAATCGGAAAAGATGACAAAGGAAGACATACGACGAGCAAAAGAGAAATGATATTATTGCCTGGGGGTGCTATCCTTATGGATACTCCTGGTATGAGAGAATTAGGAGTAGAATCAGTAAACCTTTCTGCTTCATTTGCAGATATTGATGAATTAGCAAAACAATGCAAGTTTTCAAATTGTACGCACAATAAAGAACCAGGGTGTGCTGTCCTGAAGGCGGTAGATGAAGGCATCTTGGATGTGCGAAGACTAGAGAATTATATTAAGCTTAAAAAGGAAGCTAAATATGATGGTCTATCTTCAAAGGAAATAGAAACTGAAAAATCAGAAGAAATGTTTAAAGACGTTGGTGGCATGAAAGGTGTTAAGAAACATCTTAAAGAAAATAATAAACGTAAATACTAAATATGCTAAAAATCTTTCTATTTTAGTCTAAATATTTATGATAGAGTAAACTTGAGATAAAAAATATTAAGGGGACGAAATATGAACAATAATATGACTGAAGATATTAAGAATTTGGCAAAGGAGAGTCTGATTGATGAGATTAGATTTATTGATGCTAATGAATATGAACCAAAAGAAATATTTAGAGGTAGACAACCGAAAGATATTATGCCGGAAGCAAAGAGCATAATAGTAACACTTATATATATAGGTGGAGTAGATATGATGGATTTTGACGATAAGCGTCATGGTCGCATTAGTAAACTTGCACTTTCTGGTTTTTATGCTAACATGGTTAAACCAACTGAAAGCATAGTGGATTATCTTAAATCAAATGGATATAAAGCAATAGTAGCAGATGAAGAATTAGAAGATGAAACAATATCTTTAAAGTCTGTTGCAGTTAGAGCTGGATTAGGCTTTATTGGCAAACACACGTTGATGATTAATAAAAAATATGGGAGTTTTATAGCGCTAGGCGGAATAATTACTGATGCTGACCTGTCTCAAGTTTATGAAATGCAACCTGTCGGTTGTCCTGAAGGATGTGATTTATGCCAAAAAGCTTGTCCTACTAGAGCGAATAATAAGGATTTAAATCTAAATAGATCATTATGTATAGCTGACTATTTAGAGAGTCAAGTAATACCGGTTAAAGAAGAAGTAGATATATCAAATTATTTTTATGAATGTGATATATGCCAAATGGTGTGTCCATATAACAAGAATCATGCAAAAGAACCGTTAGATACACCATATACTAGGTTTTTTAAATCCTTAGCGCTGTCAGCTGAAAAGTTTTCCTTTGAGAATTTGATGAAAATGTCAGAGGAAGAATATATGGAAGAAGTTGTGCCGCTATATTATGGATTTGAATTGCCATATGATATTTTTAGGCGTAATGTTAGTTTAGCTTATGAAAGTATGAAACATAGGAAGAAATAGCTTATGAAAAATGCTTGCTTTTGAGAAGAAGGGTTATGTAAAACTTAAGGTAGGGTATGAAATTGTTATGACTTACGAGGCTAATGGTATGGAAAGTTATACTTTACAAATATTCACAAAAGATATAAAATGATATATATTTATTAAAGGAGGCGATAAAAGTGTTAAACAAAAATTATCAAAGTTTAGTAGAACCAGGAGATCATATGGTGCTACTATATGAAGATGAAAATGAAGTAGTAGAACCTTTAGTTGCCTATATTGCTGCTTGTATAAACAGAAACGAAAGATGTATATATGTTTCTGGTGATACAAACATGGAATTGCTTATAGAAACTTTATGTAAAGAGATAGATTATTTTGAAGCGTTATCGAAGAAGCAACTTATGATGTTAGACAAGAAGGATGCATACTCAAAAGATGGTATATTTGAACCTGATAAGATGATATTATTAATAGAAGAACTTACGACTGAATCAATCGAAATGGGTTATAACGGAATGGCTATAACTGGAGAATTAAGCTGGTTGTTGGAATACGGTAACGGAATTGATAAAATTATTGAGTATGAATGGAAACTTAATGACAGGGTTTTTAATAGATTAGAAGTGTCTGCTCTTTGCAGATATAACTTAAACAAATACAGCGATGAAACGATTATTAATATTATACAACTTCATCCGTATATTGTTTATAAAAATAGGATACACGAAAACCCATATTATTTACCCCTCGATGGATATAGGGAAGGCGAGTATTTAAAATACAGGCTTTCAACTTGGCTTGAAAATATAAATGAATTTACCAACACCAAAAGTAAGTTTACAAGAGAATTAGAAAAAATTAATAGTGAAAACAAAGCTAAATCAGAGTTTTTGTCTAGGATGTCTCATGATATGAGAACTCCTTTAGGTGCAATAATAGGAATGGCTGATTTTGGAATTGAAGAAGTTACTGATAATGTTGCGCTAGGTTATTTTGGACAAATCAAAGAAAGCGCTGAATATTTATTATCCCTTATGAGTGATGTGCTGGATTCTCAAAGATTGGAAACGGGTAAGATAGTTATAGAACCTTGTGTTTTTATACTTGAAGACACAGAAAACAAAGTTTTAGCTATGATAGAATCTCATATAACAAAAAAAGACCTTAAATTAATCACAGAATTAGAATCAGAAAAAACGGATGTATACTACAAGGCTGATGAGAACAGATTAATTCAAATACTTATTAATATTCTCAATAACTCCATTAAATATACGCAACCAAACGGAACTATTATTTGGAAACAGCATATTGAAAAAAAAGATAATCAAACACTATTAGTTAACACAATAATAGATAATGGAGCGGGAATGTCAAAAGAATTCCAAACGCAAATGTTTGAATGTTTTACACAAGAGAAAAATAGTCAATCTAGATCCGAAGGCGGAACAGGGCTTGGACTTAATATAGTCAAGCGATTAGTATCACAAATGGAAGGCCAGATTAATTGCGTTAGTGAACTATATGTAGGAACAGAATTTACAATAGAACTGCCTTTAGAGAAACCATCGATTGAAGAAATCGAGAAGTATAAAGAATTAAACAATCCTTCGATAATTTCACATGAGCTTAAAGGAAAGCGAATATTAGTGTGTGAAGACATAGATATTAATGCTAAAATTACTAAAAAAATACTTGAAAAAAGCGGCATTATAGTGAAGCGTGTATATAATGGTCAAGAAGCAGTACAAATACTCTGTGAGGAGGAATTTGATGCGGTATTAATGGATGTTAGAATGCCTGTTATGGATGGTCTAGAGGCCACGTCTATAATAAGAACATTTAATACGGAGATACCAATTATTGCAATTTCAGCTAATGCTAGCAGTGAGGATGTAAAGAAATCTATAGATGCAGGTATGAATAGGCATTTATCAAAACCTTTAATAAGAGATGATCTTATTAGGGCGTTAGAAGAATTAGCTTAATAAACAAAAATGCTTAGGCTTTAGCCTAAGCATTTCTATTTTATTGATTTTTAAATTAAACCTTTGTCTTCTAACATTTTCCTCGCAACATCGTCTGGGCTTTCGCCATCATCAACCATTTGGTTATATTTTTGCATATCTTCATCGCTGAATTTGTTTTCTAAAGCTTCTAAAGCTGTTACCACTTCAGGATTAGCATCTGCGAACTCGGTTTTTAGTATTGGAGCTAAATAATATGGAGGGAAGAAGTTTCTATCGTCCACTAGGTTTACTAAATTATATTTGGCAATTCTTCCATCTGTAGCATAAGAAACATTTACATCAATGCTACCATCTATGAGCGCTTGGTAAGTAAGTCCTTGATCCATACTCTTGGTATCTTTAAATTCTAAACCTTCATAAACTTTAAGTAAACCAGGTAATCCATCAACACGATCGGTAAATTCAGCATCACTACCAAGTGTCATATCGCCTGCATAAGGGATTAAGTCTGATATAGTTTCTATATCGTACTTATCTATTGTTTCTTGTGTAACGGAAAAAACATATGTATTATTAAAACCTAAAGGTTTTAACCAAGTAATGCCATAATTTTCTTCAAATGCTTTTTTTACAAAATCATAAGTTTCTTCAGCAGGTAGTATTTCAGTTTCATCTAATATGCCGCAATATCCTGTTCCGGTATATTCTGGATATAAATCAGCATCACCATTAGTAAGAGCATTAAAGCATAACATTGAACCACCTAGTTCAGATACTGTCGTATCATATCCTTTAGCTTCTAGGTATTGTCCTAGCATGCTGCCGAGTATTCTTTGTTCAGTATAGTTCTTGTGAACTATTCTTATTGTTTCTGACTCTGAATCGCTGTCTGACGATGAACATCCTGTGAAAATTACCATTGCTAAAATGAGCGATAACGTTAATGATAAAATCTTAGTTCTTGTTTTCATATTCTCCTCCTATAAATGTAATAGTATAAATTGAATTAAATCCCTTTAGAGGTAAGCTTTTTCTCGAGCAATCCAAGCAAGAAGTCCATACTTAAAGCTAAAAGAGCTGAGAAAATTGCGCCAGTTAATATCATTGGAATGTTAAAGGTACTTAATCCTCTATAAATAAAGTCGCCTAATCCGCCGGCAGCTATAAGTGTTGCAATAGTTGTTACGCCGATACAAGTAACGGTAGCTATTCTAACTCCACCCATAATAACAGAGATGGATAAAGGAACTTCTATTTGAAACATAATTTGTTGCCTAGACATACCCATGCCTACCGCGGCTTGTTTGATAGCAGGGTCAACATTATGAATACCTATATATGTGTTTTTAATAATAGGTAGTAGTGCATAAAGAAAAAGCGCAAAGATTGCAGGCTTTGTTCCTATTCCCATAAAAGGCATAACGAGTGCGAACATGGCTAATGATGGTATTGTTTGAATTACATTAGCAATATTAAGCACTATACCAGACATATATTTTCTGTTAACTAGAAGAAAGCCAAGTGGAATACCTACCAAACAAGCAAGTAATACTGCAGAAAAAGATAATTTCATGTGCTGAAGAGTGGCTTCGAAAATATCATCCCAATGAGTTGTGATAAAATTTAATACTTCCATTTTAATAATCCTCCTGACCTGGCATTATCTGTGATAGTACGTTAACTATACTTGTATTGGTAATCATTCCGATTAAGTTGTCATCTTCATCTACAACTGGACTAAATAATATGTTGTTATCGTTTCTCAGTTTAATGACTTCTGTAAGTGGAGTCTTTCTTGGGATTCTTTTAACATTAGACTTCATAATATCTGAAATTTTTGTGTTGTGATCTGATATTCCAGTAAAACGGTTAGCGCCTACGATGCCTAGTAGTTTTTCTTTACCAATCCCAGTTTTTTTAACAACTGCTAGTACAGTTTTGTCGTGTTTTTTCATAACAATAATTGCTTGTGCTACTGAACGACTAGGGTTAACCTTAGCCACTCCTTTTATCATTACATCTTCAGCAGTTAACATTTCAGGTGTTTTCCAAAGGCGATTTTTACCTACAAAAGTAGCAACAAATTCGTTTATGGGATTTTTTAGAATTTCTTCAGGCGTAGCAAATTGAACTATTTTGCCAGATTGCATAACAGCAATTTTATCACCCAACTTGATGGCTTCATCTATATCGTGTGTTACGAAGACGATGGTCTTGCCAAGTTCATCATGAAGTTTAAGAAGTTCATCTTGTAACTGTTCTCTGGTTATCGGATCTAGTGCTGAAAAAGGTTCATCCATAAGTATTAAGTCGGGATCGTTTGCTAGCGCTCTAGCTACACCAATACGTTGTTTTTGACCTCCAGATAATTCTCTAGGATATCTTTGTGCATATTCATCATAAGGCAAATCCACCATTTGCATCAGAGTTTTTACACGTTCGTGTATGTCGGTTTTTGGATGCTTTTCAAGGCGTGGAACTGTAGCAACATTGTCCTCGATTGTTTTATGTGGAAATAAACCTATATCTTGGATGACATAGCCTATATTTCTCCTTAATTCCAACTTATCGAAGGAATTGATATTTTTACCATCAATTAAAATATCTCCTCCGCTTGGTTCAATTAGTTTGTTTAACATTTGCATTGTTGTGGTCTTACCACAACCACTTTCGCCAACTAGAACTATAAGTTGGCCATCTTCGATTGTAAGGTTTAGATTTTCAATAACATTTGTCTTCCCGTTATAGGATTTACTGATATTTTTTAACTCTATCATATCTCATATTGTCTCCTTTCATAAGTCTAAGTTTAACTAGAACTATTTGTTAAGTAGAGCTGATACCATAATAGTTGTTATTATTTATTTATGTATAATAAAATCAGATGATATATATAAATCTAAAAGTTAATATATTTAATGGTTATTTTCATTTGTTTAGCAGTAGTCATTATTTTAAGAAAAGTTTATATATGTTGAATTGCACGTTAGGATAATTCTTATACACTTTGAATTCAGAGTAAGAATTGCTTAACCTTTTTTTGACCGTTACATCTAATTATAACATATAAAAATGTATTAGCAATTACAATGCACAACGTGCGTGTAAAAGGCAAACACATTTAAGTTGTTAATGAAAATACATTGTGGTAATATCTCGAGTTTGACAGTTGCGAAACGAAAAAACCGTTAGGGCCTTTGCAAAATAAAGGCCTAACGGTTTTGCTATTGTATCAAAAAGTGCGTACCTTTTCTACTTTTTTGTTTGTTTAATAATTTTTTTCATCTTTGAA
>JAENWG010000075.1 GCA_016650175.1 Peptostreptococcaceae bacterium
ATAGATAATACTTAAATACATTGATTAACGTAATTAGGCAGCATCTTTTTCTAGTTATTAATCAAAATAACAACAGTTACAGTCCATATATTGTTAGTTTAACAATTAAAAAATAAGAATATTACTACTATTGTTAATGATACGTAAAAATTTGCATAATTGCAATACAAAGTCTAGAGGTTTATAATATTAGTAATGAATTAACTGCAAAAATGGTTTATCCAATAGATAAGAAGATGAACTGACATATTATTATATGGAGGGAAAGAATATGAAGATTATTGAGTCATTAGAAGGAAGAAGAACATATTACAATATAAACAAAGAATTACCAGTAGAAGAGATGGAAGTATTTGATTTGGTAAAAAAAGCCACTGAATTGGTTCCAGATGCGTTTAATATGAAAAGTTCAAGAGTTGTGGTTGTAACAGGTGAAAAGCAGAATGAATTATGGGACAATATTTTTGACGTATTTGAAGGTAATATTAAAAGAGAAAAAATTGATAGTTTTAAAAACGGTTACGGAACGATCTTATATTTTTACGATGAAGAGGTTGTTAAAGGTGTTCAAGATAGGTTTCCTAAATATGCAGATAATTTTCCGGTTTGGGCATCTCAGTCAGCTGGAATGTTACAAATAAGTATTTGGAGTGGGTTAAAAGAATTAGGAATAGGTGCTTCTCTTCAACATTATAATCCAGTGATTGATGAGATGGTTAAGAAAATGTTTGGTTTGCCAAAAAGCTATATCTTAAATGCAGAAATACCATTTGGAGGAATTGTATCTCAGCCAGATGAAAAAGCAAAAGAAGATATTACAGAAAGAGTACAAATAATTAAATAAAAAGGCTAACTGACATCCAAAATCAGAGAGCTCTTTAATGTGGTAAAATTTGATATTTAACTATGGGTTCATAAAAATCGGTAAGCATTAATCAGGTTTTTTCCAATCAAAAGATGGCATATATTATAATTACGATACAATAATTATTTTATACGGTCTTCTTTTTTCTTAACCAAAAGACTAATATAGCTAATGGTAAGGCTAAAACAAGCAACCACCAAAGTCTATTTGTATTATATACAGTCTTAGCATCGTCAACAATTGCTTGCTTTTGAGCAAATTCTAAATCAATGAAGTCTAATGTATCATCCGTAAGTTCTACTATAAAATTCAAATGTGCAGAAAGCATATTGTCATTATGCGTGATATTAATTTGTAATACTACAAATGAAGTTGTCATGATATTAAAATTGCTTGACTTAGGTGAAGCAAAAGTTATATTATAAATATTAATAGTAAAACATGATAATAGATACTAATAAGCAAGTTAATATTTTCATTTTAAAAAAACCAAAGATTGTGTCTATAAGTTTTTCTAATTTCTATAATGTAGTAGCAGCAAGGAAGACAATTGATAATATAAAAGAAGAGTTTGATTATGGTATAAAATTCATACTTTCGGGATATGCCTTGAAAAATGATAAGAATCTATATAAAGAAATTGGTGGAGACATCTATGTTGAAAGTCTTAAAGACATCTTTTCAATTGGGAAGGATGTGATTATGAAATGAAATTATCATGGGAAATTGCATTAAGGTTTTTAAAATCAAGTAGAGCGCAGACTATACTTATAATAACTATAGGAGTTTCTGTACAAATATTTATAGGTTCACTAATAGATGGTCTTCAGGTTAGTTTAGTTGATAAAACCATAGGAAATTCATCACAGATTACTATAGTTTCAGCAGATAATAAAAACTATTTTGAAAATGATGATGAACTTCTAAATAAATTATATAAAGATGAAGAATTAACAGCAGTTTCAAAGAACTTAGACTCATCAGCTTTTTTAACTTTAGATGATGAGACTTATCCAATACTAGTTAGAGGAATGGAATTTGAAGATGCAAATAAAATATATAATTTTGATGAAAAGTTAACCGAGGGTAGCATACCATCATCAAATAAAGAAGTAATGCTGGGAAAAGATTTAGTAGAAGATTTAGGATTGAATATAGGAGATAAATTAGAGCTTACAACACCGGCTGGAAGTTTAGAAGAAGTAAAATTGACTGGTGTATATGATTTGAAAGTAAAAGCAATAAATGAATCTTGGGTAATATCAACTTTAACAACTTCAGAGGAGATATTTGATAAAAAAGGTGAAATATCTTCAATAGAAACACAAGTAAAAGATGTATTTAAAGCAGATGAAACGGCTACTAGGTTAGAAGAAGGTTTAAGTAGTGATCTTGTAACTGTAAACTGGAAAGAACAAAATGAGGAGTTGCTTTCAGGGCTTACTGCTCAATCAGCATCTAGTTACCTTATTCAAGTATTTGTGCTATTAGCTGTTTTGCTTGGAATAACTTCAGTTCTTGCAATATCAGTAGTACAAAAGTCTAGACAAATTGGAATATTAAAAGCTATGGGAATAAAAAATAAAGATGCGAGTCTCATATTCTTGTTTCAAGGTCTTGTACTTGGAATTATAGGTAGCATACTAGGGGCATGTCTTGGAATAGGTTTAAATTTGGTATTTTCAAATTTCGTAACGAATCCTGATGGGACATCACTAGTTCCGTTCTTCTTGAATTACACATTTGTAGGAATATCAATACTAATAGCTATAATTGCTTCAACGCTATCAGCGCTTATACCAGCTGTGAAATCTTCAAAACTTGATCCAATAGAGGTGATTAAAAATGGATGATATATTAAAATTAAAGGGAATAGATAAAATATATGGAGATAAAGTAAAGACTCAAGTTTTATTTAATGTAGATTTAAACTTTGAAAAGTCTAGCTTTAACTCTATTATAGGAGCATCTGGAAGCGGTAAATCAACTCTCATGAATATAATGGGAACTCTTGATAAACCGACTAACGGTGATGTAATAATAGGTGGTACTAACACAATTAGTTTAAACAGGGATGAAATGGCAGAGCTTAGGAATGAAACTATAGGATTCATATTTCAATTCCATTATTTACTTCCTGAATTTAGTGTGCTCGAAAATGTATTGATGCCATATAGAATAAAACATGGCAGAGTAGATAAAGAAACTATGGAGAGAGCAAAGTATCTTATAGATATGGTTGAACTTACTAAAGTAAAGAATAATCTTTCTACAGATATATCAGGAGGTCAGCAACAGAGAGCAGCAATAGCAAGAGCCCTTATAAACAATCCTGATATAATCTTAGCTGATGAACCAACTGGAAACCTAGACTCTGAAACTACAGATACAGTGTATAAGCTACTAAGAGAAATAAATGATGAATTTAAATCTACATTTATTGTAATAACACATGACAAAAAGGTGGCTGAAAAAGGAGATAGAATAATAGAAATAACGGATGGAAAGATAAGTACTGATATACGAAAGTATGTAAGATAAAAATCTAGTAGATTAGTTTGGTTTATAAAAATATTGGGTAATTATTTGTATAGAAATGCTAATATATTATTAACATAATAAAGCGGTTTTTAATATAATATGGTATAATAATATTTAGTAATAAATTTCAAGTTATACAAGGAGGAAATTATGAAATCTTTAAAAGGAACAAAAACAGCAGAAAATTTAATGAAATCGTTTGCCGGAGAGTCTCAGGCAAGGATGAGGTATACATATTATTCGTCAAAGGCAAAGAAAGATGGATATGTGCAAATTTCTAATATCTTTATG
>JAENWG010000036.1 GCA_016650175.1 Peptostreptococcaceae bacterium
TGGAATTAAGAGAGAAAAGCAACGGGGATACAAGTTCAATTTTGCGTAATTTCTTTAATTTACTAAAATGTTCGATATCTAAGCAAAATAAAACCAGCAATTTTAGCTTTTGCTAATTGCTGGTTTGTCTTCAGTCTGAGCTCATCCCATGGGATGAGCTTTTTTTTATATGTAACTTCCTACTGTGTTTAATATTGTATCAGCTATTAGTTTATGACCTCTATCGTTGGGATGTATACCATCTATGCAAAGATATTTGGAATAATCATCTGTGTTTAGAAAAGCTTTTGTAATATCTATAATAGGGGTATTAGTTTTAGTTGCTAAGGCAATAATTGCTTTGTTATAGGTATCATGCCACCTGTATATGAATTCTACATCGTTTCCAAGAAAGTCCATTAGGTTCTTTTTATTTAGTCCCTTAGAAACCCAATTGAAAAATCTTTTAGAATCTATAGGGGGAAGAGTAAGGATAACAGGTATGCTCCCAAGGTCTTTAATTTTTTTTATCATTTCTTCATAATAGGTCTGAAACTTATCGGTAGGTACTTTAGAAAAATGAACTTCTTCAGGGCAGTCGGCAATTTCTGGCCAAGCAAAATCACAATCATTACCTCCAAATTCTAGTACGGTATAGCTGTATTCGGCTAAAGAAGTAAATTTAGTGTTCAATATCTCATTACCTTTTTGAATAGTACAACCGAATTTTGCTAAGTTTTTAATGTTAAGGTTTTTTTCATTACTGATTATTTTAGAAAAACTATTCTTAGTAGACGAATACTTGTGTTTAATTTCATCATACACGATTCCTCTTGCGACTGAATCTCCTAATACGCATATGTTCATAATTACCTCCTGGGTGATATAGCTTATTGCTAGATGTGATTATGAATATTATATTACAAAATTACTATTATGTCAATGTGGTTGTAATTATTATTATAATTTGTTAAAATAGTAGATGGAGGCATAATATGGAGATTAAAGAATTGATAGATAAATTGGAAAGTGAACGACCACAAAAATGGAAAGAATTCCCAGACTTTATGATATATAAAGACCAGTTGATTGCGTTTATGGAAAAACAGCATATAGGGCTTAGTGAAAGTGAAACGATAACGTCCGCTATGATTAATAACTATACTAAAAGTGGACTTTTACCAAGGGCAGAAGGTAAAAAATATGGTAAAGAGCATATTGCTTATCTTACTATGACATGCCTTCTTAAACAGATTCTACAAGTTGATGAAGTATCAGTATTAATGAAGAACTATATTAATGATGATGTAGAAGAGACTTATGGGACTTATTTAGAGATGTTAGATAAGGAATTTAAGGAAGCTGTAGAAAGCATAGATATTGACAGCGACGAGAAGAGGTATGATTTGGCTATGAGATTAGCTGTATCATCATATACTCAAAAGCTTATTTGCCAGAAGTTAATAGAGGACATGGATAAATAAAAAATCCCCGAAGTAATTCGGGGAAATATTTTTATTCTGTTATGAATGAAATACAGATTTCATCTTTACTAGGTATAAGCTGTTTGACGTTTATACCTGCACTTAAAAGCATTCGCTTAGATGCTATAGTCATCTTATCTTCTGCATACTTATCAGATAAATATGTAACTTGCTTGATACCTGATTGAATTATTGCCTTAGCGCATTCGTTGCAAGGAAACAGGGCAACATATAGTCGAGCATCTTTCAAAGATTTACCGTTTGCATTTAGTATTGCATTTAATTCTGCATGTACTACGAAAGGATACTTTGTATCTGATCCTTCACGTTCCCATGGAAATTCATCATCTGAACAGCCTTTAGGAAACCCGTTGTATCCGGTAGATAATATTACATTGCTGTCATCTACAATACATGCTCCAACTTGCGTGCTTGGATCTTTACTTCTTTTAGCAGCAAGTAGTGCTACTCCCATAAAGTATTCATCCCAAGAAATGTAGTCTGTACGTTTCATAAATTACTCCTCAGAAATATTATAGTCTTTCGGTACTTCGAATGATTCAACGCTTATATTAAAATCAATGTTGTTGATTTTAATTATTTTATCTTCATCTTGTCTAGAGAAAATAATATAGCTTAAATCATCGTTGTTATTATAACAGTATTTAATACTAGTATCCGCTAAGGTAGTGATACTAAACATTTCATAATTGTAACTTGAACCTTCTATATTCATTGATCCACTATCAATCATTGCTGAACTGATATTAGTAAAATTCTTAAAACTGTTTAATGTTTGAATTAACTCGTCATCATCATCATTATTGAGCTTATAACCGAATTTAATATCATCGGATAAAACATATGTAAATGATTCGTCTTGTATTATAGTTCTAGTTTCACCATCTATTACAGTGCTAACTACCATATCATTTTCAACTATCTGAATATCCATATCGATATCTTCTTCGTCTATCTTAGTTTGTACGGCTAGATGAATGCCGTCATTACTTTCTACAAAAGATAGTGCTGCATCAGTTCTTGAATCAGCATTACCGCTTGCAACACTTGAAGATATACTGCTACATGAAGATAAGGCGAAAATTGATATTAAGACTACAACTAATGTTATTGTTTTTTTCATATTTAACCTCCTATATAAACTTACTTTTACATTCTACATTAATTCAGCCATTAAAAGAAGTATATATTGAATATATTATGTGAAAAATAATTCACATAAACGTAAAAAGCATATCAAAATGGTGAATATGTTTAAAATCACGCTATTTAGTGCTAAATAAACTGTTTGATACAAAATATGGACATTTTGGTACATTTAGAAAAAGTTTGAATGTAAACAAGAAATTGTGTATAATATCTAGGCGTAGATAAGATTGCGCTGGAGGATAATATGACAAACAACTTAAAAAAAGTGAGAATAATATTAATAGTCATGATGGCGATGGTACTACTGTTACCTGTGTTGGCTAAGGAAACATATGCAGAAACAGCCAATAGTGGTAATTTTGAAACCACTAAATATAATATGAGTGTATTAGTAAATGAAGATCATTCATATAGTATAAGTGAATCTATAACTGTTATATTTGATGAAGACAGAAGATTCTTCGATGTTAAAATACCGGCAGATAAAAAGGAAATAGAAAATATTAATGTTGAAAACCATAAATTTACAGTCATAGAAAGCGATGATGAATATACTGTAAGAATATCTGAAACGGCAGGCGTTATTGATGAGGCTTTTGATATTGAATTGAGTTATGTTGTATATGAATATGCAGATGACTTATCGACTAAAGATATGTTTTACTTAGAACTTATCCCATACAATTGGGGATCTAAAATAGATGCTGCAGTTATAGGGATAGTTTTGCCTAAAGATTTTAATTATTCTAATATAGAATGTTATGCAGACCAGTATGGTGCAGCAATAAGCGGTGATTTATTGGATGTTAAAATACTTAAAGATGAATCCAAAATTATTATCAGTGGCACAGAATTAACTAAAGGTACCGGAATTAGTGTAAAAGCTGATTTACCTCAGGGTTATTGGCAAGGTGAAATCAATAATAATTGGGCTGTGAACTATGTTTATTATGTTTTAATTTCATTAATGGCACTAATAGTAATTCTATGGTTTTTCTTAGGACGTGATCCGACAATTGAGAAAACTGTTGAATATTATCCGCCTGAAGCCATGACACCACCTGAAGTGGGATATTTGATGGATGGAGAAATAGGCAAAAAAGATATAATTTCAATGCTGTTTTATTTAGCTGATAAAAGACACATTAAAATTGTTGAATACGAGAGAAAGAAGTTTAAGATTGTTAAAAATAGAGAACCAAGAAGTGAAAAGAGATATATAAGGCAAGCTGTACATGCAATATTTGGCATACATAATGAAGTGGATGTAAATGAAATCACACATAACTTAGGAAGAGCTCATGGTAGAGTAGCCAATGGTATAGAGGATCAGTTTGAATCTGGCAATAGTAGAGTGTTTACCAAAGCGTCTGAATTTGCCAAAGTTTTAGGTTGCTTCATACTAGCAGCAGCGATTTTAGTGATTGGGATTTTTGCAAGCATATACAGTTTTAATACGACTGGATATTTGCTTTATGTTCCTGTTGCTATATTAGTTTTCACAACCAGCATGCTTACGGCAGCTGAGTATGATAAGATAGTATTCGCGAGAAGTGCAAAGACATCTATTCTTATGGCAACATTTGTAGCTTTACTAATGATAGTATTAATAGTATTTACTATATTTATTACTAATGCGTTTGATAGTATATTTATTGGGTTGACAATGTTACTGTGTATTATAGTTTCAATGGTGTTCATATGTTGGATGAAAGCCAGAACTAAACAGAATGCAATGCTGTTAGCCAGAGTTCTCGGTTTCAGAAAATTCATTAGTAAACCGGACCTTGAGATAGTGCTTAAGTTATCAAGAGAAAATCCTTTATACTTTTACGATATTTTACCTTACGCATATACCTTTGGTCTTACTTCTGTTTGGACGAAAACATTTGATATTGTAAAAGTAGAATCACCAGAATGGTTTGAACCATATGAACATTTTGAACAGAGGAAGTATTCACTCGGAATAAACACGGTTCGATTTAATACAGTATTAAATGATTTTAGTAGAAACTTTGCTAATAAAATGGGTTCTAGAGATGATTTGAAAGATTAGGAAAAAAAGTATTGAACAATAAAAAAATATATATATTAGTAGCATTTGCCGGCATAACTGCGACTGTGTTAAATATTTCTAACGCCGCAGTAGCAGCAAAATACGATGTCTTCTATGGTAATCTGGCTTTTTATGCAATTACCTGCATAGCATCGCTTATTACGTATATATATTTTAAAAAAAGTGATAAGAATAAAAAAAAGCTTTTAGATATAGGTGGACCTCTTAATCTTTTAGGAGGTACATTAGGGGCGTTTGTACCAATATTTATTGCATTAGGGTTTTTAAATCTAGGAGCATTTATAACTACAATGGGAGTTATCGGTGGTCAGTTCTTAACATCTATGATAATAGATTCTAAGGGGTGGTTTGGACTTCCTAAACTGAAAATGAATAAAGTGAAGTGGTTATCGGTGGCTTTAATAATAGCTGGTGTGATAATCATGACGATGTAAGGGGAGATAAATGGAAAATATATACTTACTACTTTCTCTTTGCGCCGGATGCTTTATTGTGCTTCAGAGAAATGTAAATATGAGATTGGCTAAGAATGTAGGTTTAGTAGGATCTAATTTAATAAACTATTTGATAGGTGGAATATTTGCAGGATTAATATATTTTGCTGTAAGTTGTTTAGGGATGGTTAATAAAGTTCACTTTGGTGGATTTCACTATGCACTTATTATAGCTGCAGTTTGCGGAATTACTATAGTATTGTTATCAAATTGGTTAGTACCAAAAGTAACAGCTATAGCATTTACTGTTTTTACACTGATAGGGCAATGCACTTCATCACTAATTTTTGATATAATTATTTACAAAAAAGAAATAACTATGACAAACGTGATTGGCGCTGTCATAGTAATAATAGGGGTTATGTTATACAATTGGGATCATAGAAAAGAAGAAAGTTAAAGGTTGTCTATTGTAGGGTTAACCTTGTAGAAATCCTTTAAAGTTTCGTATTCTTCGCTAGCTTTAAGGGCGCTGCTACTATCGGCTGTGCCCGTTTTTATTGCTTTGATTAATATATTTTTAGAGGTGTGTTCTAAACTGGTGAACTCAACCATAGCTACACTGTATCCACTAGCCTCTAATTTTAGCCCTCTAAGTCCGTCTGTTAAATATTCAGTAAGTCTGTCTTTGAGAATACCATGTTTAAGCATAGGCTCGTGAATATCATTATCAATTTGACTAAAAAGCTCATGTTGGCAACATGGAACCGAAAGGATAACTTTAGTATTCCATTTAACAGCGTTAATAAGAGCAAAGTCCGTAGCGGTATCGCAAGCATGTAAGGTTACTACCATATCGGCATAATCGTTTTCGTATTCGGCAATATCTCCGACTAAATATTTTAATTCATCGTAACCTAATTTAATAGCTACACCGTTACAAAAGTTTATTACATCCTTTTTTAAATCTAATCCTATAATTTCTACGTTTAAATTCTTTAGTTTTTTTAGATAATAGTAAATTGCAAAAGTAAGGTATGCCTTACCACAACCAAAATCAATAATCTTTATGGTTCTATCTTTCGGAAGATAGGGAAAAACATCATCAATAATTTCAAGATATCTGTTTATTTGTCTGAATTTACTGTAATGCTTTTGTATAACTTCGCCACTTGGTTTCATAACACCTAGTTCAATAAGAAAATCACAAGGTTTGTTTTCTTCTATGATGTAGTTCTTTTTATCATTGTGATTTAAAACTTGAGGTTTCATAGTCGCAGGTTTTGTTATTATTCTTGGGTTAGCTATTTTAGAAGCGAGTACAGTTATATCACTATCGGTAGTAAATATTCCTGCTTGTTTAAATGAAGTCTCCATAAGCTCGAAGATTTTTTCTTTAGCTTCATTTTTGTTCAAATTTAAATGGGTAACTTTTTTATCGTAAAAGAATTCAAAATGATACATATATTCGCCTTTTAAAATAACTGGTCTTATATCGGTTTTGTTGTACTCTAAAGACTTTTTACGTTTGTTACTTAGAATCATTTTAATGATTTTTTCTGCTTCAATTATGTTTTCTATAAGTTCAAATAGATTATTCATAGTTATATACCTCTCAATTCCATGATTATATCAAATTATTTGGTTAACAACAAGTTAATATCTTGCAATTTGGCATATTTATTGATATAATAATGTGTAAAACTATTTTAAAAAGTATTAAATGAAAGGTATTGACATAAATAATGGAAAATAAACAAAAAATTATCAACATCGCAGTTATTGCACATGTAGACGCTGGCAAATCTACCTTAGTAGATGCATTCTTAAATCAAAGTGGGGTATTCAGAGCGAACGAAGAAGTTATCGATTGCGTTATGGACAGTGATGACATTGAAAGAGAAAGAGGAATTACAATATATTCCAAAAACTGTTCGATAATGCATCAAGACTATAAGATCAATATAGTTGATACTCCAGGACATGCTGATTTCAGTTCTGAAGTAGAACGTATAATGAAAACAGTAGATACTGTAATTCTTTTAGTAGATTCAAGTGAAGGGCCTATGCCACAAACTAGATTTGTACTGAAAAAATCATTAGAGCAAGGACTCAATCCAATTCTTTTTATAAATAAGATTGATAAAAAGGATTCAAGAGTAGATGAAGTAGTAGACGAAGTTTACGAACTGTTTATGGATCTTGAAGCTACTGATGAACAACTAGATTTCCCTATACTTTATGGTATTGCTAGACAAGGTATAGCAGTTAGAGAACCTAAAGATATAGAAGCTATTAAAATAGAAGAAGGCGCAGTTAAAATTAAAAAGAGTCCTACTGGTTTTGGCGGATTAAATGTAGAGCCTCTATTTGAAACAATTATAAGTCATTGCAAACCATATGCGGATTTAAGAGAAGAATCACTTCAATTGCAAGTATCTTCACTAGGATATGATGACTATATAGGACGTCTTGGAATAGGTAGAATTACCAAAGGAACCATACATTCATCAGATACTGTTACAGTAGCTAATAGTAAAGGCGAATTAGTAAAGAGAAAAATAAACCAAATATTTGTTTATATAGGACTTAACAGAGTTCCAGTAGACAAGGCTGAATGTGGTGATATCGTAGTGGTATCTGGTATTTCGGACATATCTATAGGAGAAACTATATGTGGTAATAAGATCCAAGAGCCAATGGAAATGATTAATATAGAAGAACCTACGCTATCTATGAATTTCATTGTAAACAAGTCACCATTTGCAGGTAAAGTCGGAAAATATGTTACCAGTAGACACATCAAAGAAAGATTAACAAAAGAACTAGAGGTAAATGTTGGACTTCTTGTTGAAGATACAGGATCTACTGATAGCTTTAAAGTATCAGGTAGAGGAGAGCTTCATCTTTCAATATTAATTGAGAATATGAGGCGTGAAGGCTACGAGCTTGCTGTTTCTAAACCGGAAGTAATATTAAAAAGAGATGAAAGAGGAAGAAAGTTAGAACCAGTTGAAGAAGTGGTTTTATCAGTTCCTGATGCTTATACAGGTTCGGTTATATCTAAGTTAAACCTTAGAAAAGGTATGATGACTCAGATGTCAGGCGATAACGGATACAGCAGATTAGAATATTTAGTTCCAACAAGAGGCTTGCTCGGTTATAGAACTGAATTCATAAATGACACCAGAGGCGAAGGTACTATGGTAAGACATTTTAATGGATTTGAAGAATATAAAGGAGAAATATCTCAAAGAATTAATGGTGTTGCGATTGCTCAAGAAGAGGGCGTTTGTACTCCTTATGCAATAGCTAGTATTCAAGAGCGTGTTCAGATGTTTGTAGAACCAGGAACAGTTGTTTATGGTGGAATGATTATAGGCATGAATTCTAGAGGCGAAGACATGATTGTAAACCCATGTAAAGCTAAGAAAGTAAGTAACATGAGAGCATCCGGAACTGATGAAAATGTTAAGCTATCTCCAGCAAGGAAGTTTACGCTAGAAGAAGCTTTAGAATTTATTAGTGATGATGAACTTGTAGAAGTTACTCCTGCTGATATTAGACTTAGAAAGAAATTTTTAACTGAATTAGAAAGAAGAAGAAGCGGAAAATAAGGAGGACCTTATGCTAAACAATCTTATAACAGATGCTATGGTAGCTTCTGTTGGAAAAGCAATAATTATATTTATTGTAGGGTTGATTGTAATTACGCTAATACTAAAGGCAATTAAAAAAGTGTTGATGAAAAGTAGAATTGACGAATCAGCACATAAATTTTTTATCAGTGTAATCAGAGTTGTTCTTTGGATAATAGTTTTAGTAGCAATACTAGGAGCTTTCAATATCTCAACTGCACCTATTGTAACTGTACTAGGTGCAGCAGGAATAGGTATTGCTTTGGCTATGCAAAATAGTTTAAGTAATGTAGCGGGCGGAATTATGATCATGTACAATAAACTTTTCATAAAAGACGAGTACATAAATGTAGCCGGTACAGCTGGACTAGTGGATGAAATAGGTATATTTGCTACTAATTTAAAAACCTTTGATAACAAATCAGTAACTATTCCAAATGGTTTAATAGTATCATCAGTTTTGACTAATTATTCAAGAGAAGAAGACAGAAGAGTAGATCTTAACTTTACGATAAGTTACAATACTGATATTGCTAAAGCAAAACGTGTGTTAGCAGAAGTGGCAAGCGGATGCGAACAGGTAGATAATAATATAGAACCTATAGTAGTGGTTACTGCACACGCGGATAGTGCTATAGAACTAGTTGTACGAGCTTGGTGTAAAACTCCTGACTATTGGGATGTTTATTTCTACTTAATGGAAAATGTAAAACTTGCATTTGATAGAGAAGGAATTGAAATTCCATTTCCACAAATGGATGTACACCAAAGATAAAAATGAAATATAAGACAATGTGAAAGGGGTAAAATCATGGAAAAAGTAAGAAAATTCAAAAGAGTGATGGTTGCAAATAGGGGCGAAATTGCTATTAGGATATTTCGTGCATGCACGGAATTAGACATAAGAACAGTAGCAATTTATTCTGAGGAGGATAAAAACGCTTTGTTTAGAACAAAAGCAGATGAAGCATATGAGATTGGTAAGGGGAAAAGTCCCATTAATGCGTATTTAGATATAGACGAGATAATAAACTTAGCTCAAGCTAAAGGTGTAGATGCCATACATCCAGGTTACGGATTTCTATCAGAAAATCCTGATTTTGCCGAAGCCTGTCAGAAGGCTGAAATAGAATTTATCGGACCAACAGAAGAGATGATGGATAGTTTAGGAGACAAGATACAATCTAAAATTGTTGCAGCTGGAGTTAATGTACCAACAATTCCAGGAGTAGATGCAGCCATTCAAACTGAAGAAGAAGCTATACGTTTTGCCAAACAATGTGGATATCCTATAATGCTGAAAGCTGCATCAGGTGGTGGTGGCAGAGGTATGCGTATAGTACGTAAAGAAGAGGATTTAATACATCAGTTTAACAGTGCTAAAAGTGAAGCAAAAAAGGCATTTGGGATTGATGATATATTCATAGAAAAATATTTAGAAGAGCCTAAGCACATAGAAGTTCAAGTCTTAGGTGACAAATACGGAAATATAGTGCATTTGTTTGAAAGAGATTGCTCAGTTCAAAGAAGACATCAGAAGGTAATTGAATTTACGCCTTCGTTATGTCTAACTGATGAACAAAGAGAATTGATTTGCGCGGATGCCTTAAAGATAGCTAGTTCAGTAAATTATAGAAGTGCTGGAACGGTAGAATTTTTGCTTGATAAAAACGGTAACCATTACTTTATAGAAATGAATCCAAGAATACAAGTGGAGCATACTGTTACAGAAGTAGTTACGGGAATTGATATTGTTCAATCTCAGATACTAATTGCTGAAGGTTATCCTCTTGATTCTAATGAAATAGGTATTAACAGTCAAAAGGATATTACTACTAACGGCTATGCAATTCAATGCAGAGTTACTACTGAAGATCCTGCTAATGGATTTGCGCCTGATACAGGAACAATTAATCTATACAGAAGTGCTTCGGGATTTGGTATTAGATTAGACGGTGGTTCCGGATTTACTGGTTCTGTAATATCACCATACTATGATAGTTTGCTAGTTAAGGTTACAGCTACAGCTAAAAGATTCCCTGATGCTATTAAAAAAGCTAAAAGGGCTCTTTCAGAAATGGACGTTAAAGGAATTAAAACAAACATTGAATTTTTGTTAAATGTTTTAAATCATGAAACTTTTAAAGAAGGCAACTGTAATACGGGATTTGTAGCTAATAACCCTGGACTACTTAATATAAGGGAAATTGTGGATAATGAGCTTAGAGTTTTAGACTTCTTAGGTGATAAAATCATCAATGAAACTAAAGGTCTTAAGCCTGATTTTAATGTACCTAAAGTACCTAAAATTCCAGCTGAAAAACTATTAGGTCTAAGAGGCACTAAGCAATTATTTGATGAAAACGGACCGGAAGCTGTTGCTAAATGGGTACTTGACCAAGACAAGCTTTTAGTTTCGGATACGACATATAGAGATGCTCAGCAGTCACTTATGGCTACTAGAATGAGATCAATTGATATGGAGAAGATTGCTCCGGCAGTATCATATTATGGTAAAGATTTCTTTAGTTTGGAAATGTGGGGCGGTGCAACGTTTGACGTTTCTATGAGATTCTTAAATGAGGATCCATGGGAAAGATTAGCGAATCTTAGAGCGAAGATTCCTAATGTAATGTTCCAGATGTTGATTAGAGGAGCTAATGCTGTAGGTTACAAAAATTATCCGGATAATGTTATCAGAAGGTTTATTAAAGAATCAGCTGATTCAGGAATTGATGTATTTAGAATCTTTGATTCTTTAAACTGGATTGAAGGTATGTCTGTAGCTCTTGAAGAAACACTAAACCAAGGCAAAGTGGCAGAAGCTTGTTTATGTTACACAGGAGATATTTTAGACAAATCAAGAGAAAAATATAACTTAGAATATTATGTTAAAAATGCTAAGGTACTTGAAAAAAGAGGCGCACATATCTTAGGAATTAAAGATATGTCAGGATTACTAAGACCCGTAGCAGCTAAGAAGCTAATAACTGCTCTTAAAGATGAGATAACTATACCTATTCATTTACATACTCATGATACTTCAGGAAATGGAGTAGCTTCACTTATCATGGCAGCTGAAGCTGGTGTAGACATAGTAGATGCAGCATTTAACTCTATGGCGGGATTAACTTCTCAGCCAGGTTTAAATTCATTAATAGCTGCAATGGAAAACAGCCCTAGAGATACAGGTATTGAAACCGAGGGACTTCAGAAGATATCAGAATACTGGGAAGAAGTTAGACCTGTATACAGTGGATTTGAATCTGGGTTGTCTTCTTCAACTGCTGAAATATATAGGCTTGAAATTCCAGGCGGACAGTACTCTAACCTTAAACCTCAAGTTGAGAGTTTTGGTATAGGTCATAAGTTTAATGACGTTAAGGAAATGTATGTTTCAGTTAACAAAATGTTTGGAGATATAATTAAAGTTACACCATCATCCAAGGTAGTAGGCGATATGGCTATATTCATGGTTCAAAATGATTTAACTGATGAAAATATCTTAGTAAAAGGTAAAGATATGGATTATCCTGATTCCGTTGTTTCATACTTTGAAGGTATGATAGGACAGCCTGAAGGAGGATTTCCTAAAGACCTTCAAAAGGTTGTATTAAAGGACAAGAAACCTATTACATGTAGACCTGGCGAACTATTAGAACCTGAAGATTTTGATGCGATTAAAGAACATATTAGAAACGAATTAGGATTAGAAGGTACTGAGAAAGAAGCACTAAGCTATGCTATGTATCCTAAAGTATTTGATGAATACATTAAAAATGTTGAAGAAAATGGTAACTTTAGAAATATGGGTAGTGATGTATTTTTCCATGGCCTAAGAGAAGGCGAAACAGGAGAAGTTAAACTACGTGAAGGTAATGTAAGTGTTATTAAGTTAGTAGAAATAAGAAAAGCCGGAGAATCTGGAAACAGAGATTTAGTGTTTAGTGTGGATGGTAACCAAAGAATAATTTCCATCAAGGATAAGTCAGCACTAACTACTTCAGTTTCGGGTAGTAGTATTCAGTATGCTAATGCTGAAGATCCTAGCGAAGTAGGTGCTAATATACCGGGCACTGTAATAAAAGTATATGTAACCGTAGGCGAATCTGTGAAGAAAGGTCAACCTATAGCAGTAATCGAAGCCATGAAAATGGAAACTAATGTACTTAGCACATGTGATGGAATTGTTGAAAGAATATATGTTAAGGAAGGCGACCAAGTTAAGAGCGGAGAGCTAATAGCTGGGCTTGTAGAAATTGATGGTTAGGAATAATCTTTCAGTAACTGAGCAAGTAATTGAGGATTTGTTAGAATTAACAGACGAAAAATATAGAATATTTGAAGCAAAATTAATACCTAATATCGATTTGGAAACGATATTAGGTATTAGAACGCCTAAGCTTAGAGCTTATGCAAAAGTATTTAGTAACACTAATGCAAAATTTGAGTTTTTAGATGACTTGCCACATAGTTATCATGAGGAAAATTTGTTGCATATTTACCTGTTAGAAAATATAAGTAAGAATCCTGATGAGATATTAAAACATCTTAATGATTTTATACCATATATTAGCAACTGGGCTACTTGCGATTCTTTTAAAGCTATTAGTATCAAGAAGTATCCTGATAAAGTATTAAGTTGGACTAAAAACTGGATAAAAGCAGATTGCGTGTATTCGGTAAGGTTTGGTATAGTTACTAGTTTGAAGGTGCTTTTAGGAGACGATTTTTCAGAAGAAATGTTTGACGAAATAGCTAACATTAAAAGTGATGAATATTATATAAACATTGCTATTGCATGGTATTTATGTGAGGCTATTATTAAAAACCATGACTACGCTATAAAAGTAATAGAAAATGGTAATCTTGATAAATGGGTAAATAACAAGACCATACAAAAATGCACTGAAAGTTATAGAATAACTGACGAACAGAAAGATTATCTGAGAGGTTATAGAAAATGAAAGGTATAGAACTTAGCAGGGCTTTTTACGAAGATTACTGCAAAGAAATGATATCTAAAAATTTTCATGAATACGAAAATCGAATTGCAGTAGGAATAGCAGGACGCGGTTCTGAGTGCTTTGGTTTTGATGATGAAATTTCCACAGATCACGATTTCAAAACAGGTGTGTGTCTTTGGCTGAAAAGAGAAGACTTTACTAAAATAGGTAACAGTCTACAAAAAGCATATAATGAACTTCCATGCAAAGGTGAGAGCATAGTTAATCCTAATGTGAAGGATAAGTTTGGAGTGCATACTATCGATGAGTTCTTCGTTGATACCATAGGGACAGGAAGTATACCTAAAACATATAAGCAGTGGTTTGATATTCCTGAATATGCTTTGGCAGAATCTGTAAATGGTGAAATATTCAGAGACGATTCAGGTGAAATGCTTTTAAAAAGACTAAAACTAATAGCAGGCCCAGGGATAGATATAAAGAGAAAAAAAATAGCTGCATATCTAGCGCTATCAGGCCAAGCAGGCCAATATAACTATTATAGAGCACTAAAAAGAAAAGACCAAGGTGCCATGAAATTAGTGGCTTATGAGTTTGTAATAAATACAATTCATTTAATATTTTGGTTGAACAACAGGTATTGCCCTTACTATAAATGGATGTTTAGAGCTTTAAGTGAATTACCAAAGCTTAATTATCTTGAAAAAGACCTATTAGATGTGCTTGATGGCAATGATGATAAGAGAAGGTTAATTGAAGAGATTAGCTGGGAAATCGTATTAGAATTAAAGAAACAGAATCTTACAAATTCAAATAGTGTATATTTAGAAGACCATGCTTATGCAGTTACTGAAGGCATAAAAGATGAAGAGATAAAGAGTATGCATGTGATGATTAGTGCGGAATAAATACTTGCATAGATAACGTGTTTATGTTATTCTAGGTAAGCGTCTGGAGAATTGACCGAGTGGCTAAGGGGCTTGATTGGAAATCAAGTAAGGCGTAACAGCCCCGCGGGTTCGAGTCCCGTGTTCTCCGCCAATAAA